>NZ_JBGUAV010000011.1:0-111917 GCF_041821005.1 Halalkalibacter sp. AB-rgal2 | reverse complement strand
AATGCAAATCCCTAATTGAATTTAAAAATCCTTTTATAAATTCCTTTCAAGTAAAATACTGACTTGTTCAGCTATTGAATCAGTACTTTCAGGTGTTGCATCTAACATATACAATTCCATGACCCCGACAATTGCCATCCCTAAAAACCGGAAAAACACTTCCTCACTAATTTCTTTATTTTTTCCATTTTTTAAATCCACTTTTTCTTTTATTTCCTCAATCACAAAATGTAAGAAACGATTTCTAAATGTGATTGTCCCGTTACTTGAGAATAAAGGTGAAAAGAATGACTTATTTTTCTCGAAATATTCGAACCAAATAATTGACCCCTCTACTAAACCCTTGTCTTTTTTTTGCTGGCAAATAACTTTCAACTCAGCTAAGTGTTCTTCAATAAGTTTATCGAGTAAATCAAATTTATCGAGGTAATGAAGATAGAACGTTCTGTTCCCCACATTCGCTTCATCGCAAATATCCTTTACCGTAATTTTTTCAAAAACTTTTTCTGACATGAGTTCCATAAAAGAATTTTTTATGGCTTCTCGAGATTTAAGTATCCTTCTATCGACTTTAGTCATTGTCATCATCACCAAACTTTCTTGAAAATTAATGCACAATTTCAATTAATTCGTGCATTAATGCGTAAATTGATCGAAATTGACGTTTGAAAACATCCTGTTTTTCTTTTATATTATACACACGCAATAAATAATACATCAATACGCATTATTTATTGTGTGTTATTTAACTACCTACAGAATAATAAAACAGTAATCTTAACCAAAAGAAGGGATAGAAATTTCAAAATAAAGTGCTTACCTATCGTACTTTCAGTGTAGATTGATTAAAAAAAAACAGGTTTGTCATTATGATGAACAAAAATTAGTTACTAAATAAAAATATAGGTGATCAAAAAAGTAATATTTTTTCCGATAGGCTGTGAGGTAGGAACTATATTTATTATAAAAGGAGAAATAGCATGGGAAAATCAGTAACATTTAAAAATGGTAATTTAAATATAGCAGGGCATCTTTACTTACCAGAGGAGTTTGAAGAGAGCAAAAAATATTCTGGTATTGTTGTTGTACACCCTGGTGGAGGCGTAAAAGAGCAGACTGCGGGAGTATATGCCGAAAAGCTTTCTAAACAGGGCTTTGTTGCATTAGCATTTGATGCGTCTTGTCAGGGAGATAGCGAGGGGAAACCACGTTTGTTAGAAGACCCGTATGCCCGAGTGGAAGATGTGCGTTGCGCAGTAGACTATTTGACGACTCTTCCGTATGTTGATCAAGAAAAGATTGGAGCACTTGGTATTTGTGCCGGTGGTGGTTATGCCGTAGCTGCAGCTCCAACTGAACGCCGCATCAAGGCAGTAGCGACCGTGAGTGCAGTGGATATCGGTGCTATGTTCCGAGGAGAAGGCAACATTGAAACACAATTTCAAACACTTGAGGCGGTTGCGAAGCAGCGTACTGCAGAAGCAAATGGAGCAGAAGTACATTTCCTTACTTATGCACCTGATACGCTCGAAGAAATTGATGAAAATACACCTGTGCTTATGCGTGAAGCTTATGACTACTATAGAACTCCTAGAGCACAGCACCCTAATTCTCCAAATCGATTCCGATTTACAAGCGTTGACAAACTCATGGCATTCTCAGCAATAGGCCAAATCAGTACCTACCTAACTCAACCGATGTTATTAATTGTAGCAACCGAGGCTGAAACACACGCTTACAGCGAACAATTCTACGAATTGTCGAATGGACCGAAGGAATTGTTCTGGGTCGAGGGTGCGACGCATGTTGCTATGTATGATATTCCAGAATATGTAGGTCAAGCTGTACCTAAGTTAACTGATTTTTTTGGCAAGAATCTTTAAGAAATAAGAAGCATTATGTTTTAAAAAACAGAAGCTTGATATCATTAAGAGTACGGCCGTTTCCCTGGTTATTTAGGGAAACGGCTGTACCTTATTTACAAGGTTTTTATATGAAAGGTTGGTGATTCTCACAAGAGCATCTATAAAACGCATTTCTGATGCCGATTCACAGGTCTAAAACTACCTAAAGTGGGATTTTACTAAGAGCTCCTTTCCTTTATATAGTTATTTGTTCATAATCCATATTCCATTAGATGGACCGATCGGAACAATAATAAAAGAGCTTTCTTCAGCTTTTCTGCGCGTTCAATAAAAATCGCCCCATAAACGGACGTTTATGGAGCTCATGTCTATTTTATTAGTAATCTATTTTTTTATAGTGATTTATGGGACCAAAACTCATTGAGTGCCAGCGTTCTTATCGGAATCGATGATTCAATGCCTGTTAAAAATGCTTTTGAATTGATTATACGAAATCAAATTTCATTCATTTTTAATCACAAGGATGAGTTTCTTTTTCTGGAACAGTTCAGCAATTCACCATCGATTCAGATTTTGTGCTTGGAAGACACAACTCCAATGTTTAAGCCGCTGTTCAACATTGTCAAATAAGGAACGGAACAAAAGCTGCTTAAAAATTGCGATCCAATGTTGTTTAATGCAGGTTCATGCGCCAATCTCAGGTCTTGCTAAACTGCATGTCAACGGAGAGTATAAATTGGAGGAAAACAAAATTAACGATTTGATACAAATCATTTGGGATGCCATTAAAGCCTAAAGCATCCTAAATATTTTTATTCTATAAATAAACGATCGTTCGATTATGTTCAGGAGGTTTCATAAATGAAAAAGCTATTGGGAGTTGTAATCCCAATTACGATGCTCGCATTTGTTGCTTTGTCCTTATGGTATGTTAGTTCTCGATTATCAATCCTTTTTGATTTGTCTTCCCTTTGGTTAATTTTTATCGTTGTTACATTAGCCATTGCCGGCACAGCGACAGCGATTGTTGCAGGAGTTAAATCGGCAAGCAAACTGGTTGGACATTTAAATGTCCTAAGCGGGTATTTCATTATGCTCTATGTGTACACGCTTTTCTTACTTATTATCCAGCATGCTGTCCAGCTCATCTGGGATTTGCCCGCAACTCTCAGTGCATCGGTGGTTTTAGTTCTTGCGTTTATCGTAACGGTAACGGGCGCCATTAGAGCATCTACATTCAGAGTTGATGAAAGAAAAATCCGGATACCATGGCTAAAAAAAGAGGTCAACGTCATGCACATCTCCGATGTGCACTTAGGTCACCACAACAGTCGGGATTATCTTTCGAAAATCGCTAAAGAAACCAATCACAGAAAACCGGATTTTGTTATTATCAATGGCGATCTAGTTGACTCAAACGCAGCTCTTCTACCTGGCGTTCTCGATCCGCTATCTGACTTTAAAGCACCTATTTATTACGTTGGAGGCAACCATGAAAAGTATATTGATAACGAGCGTGTGCTTAAATTAATCAGGCAGCAAGGAGTTCGCATTCTCCACAATGAAGTTGTAGAGACGCATGGACTTCAGCTAGTAGGGCTAGATTATATGAATGCCGATGAAAACACTTTCGATATGCATGCGTCCGATCACTCGCAAACCATCAAATCGACTTTGTCGGACCTTAGGTTAAAGAAGAATACGCCTACTGTCCTCATGCATCACAGTCCAGTTGGCTTGCAATACGCCGAAGCTGCTGGCGCCAACTTAATACTGTCAGGGCACACACATGCAGGACAGGTATTCCCCTTTAATCTGCTCAACGAGCTGGTGTTCAATTACAACAAAGGGCTACATCAGCATGGCAAAACAAAGATACTCGTATCATCAGGGGCAGGCACTTATATGCTGCGTATTCGCTTGGGTACATCCAACGAGATCAACATGCTTCGGCTGCTGCCAAGTAAGTAGCTGTCTTTATTAATAAACGAACATTCGAAAAACATAAGCTCACGATCAAAAACAGTAGAAATAATCATGAAAAAAATTATACTCATTACAGGCACTACTGCCGGAATTGGAAAGGTTGCCGCTAAGGCTTTGGCAAAGCAGGGACATACCGTAATCATTCACGGACGCAATAAAGACAACGCACAGGCAGTATGTAAAGAAATTAAGTCCGAAACAGGCAATAACAATGTCGATACAATCATTGCAGACTTATTCTCATTTGCCGATGTCAAACGTATGTCCGAGGAATTCAAGGTGAGGTATGAACGATTAGATGTGCTTATTAATAATGCAGGTGCGCTATTCGGTAAATACCGGGAAACCACAACGGTTGGTCTAGAAAAAACAATGGTTCTTAACGTATTTTCACCATTGCTTTTAACCGAATTTCTACTTGATGTTCTGGAAAAGAGCCCTTCTGCAAGAATTATTAACACATCGTCGGCAACTCATAAAATTGCAGAGAAGCCTAATTTCAGTGATATGCAACATGAAAAAAACTACTCATCAACCGGAGCTTACCCTTTGTCTAAATTGTACACAATCTGGTTAACAAGACATCTGGCAGTTGAATTGAAAAAAAGAGGTCTCAAAAAAATAACAGCAAACGTTCTGAATCCGGGTGTTGTTGCAACTAGGTTTGGACAAGATAGCGATAAAGGTTTTATTAATAATATGATTTTTAAAATTGCGCTTCTATTCATGACCAAACCAGATGAAGGAGCTGCCACAACCGTCTATTTGGCGACATCTCAGTAAGTAGAAGGGGGCTCCCGGTAAGTTCTTCCCCAAAATGATAGAGGAAAAGCCTCAGGAGAAGAAACACTACTCTGCTGAAAGTGAAAAAAGGATATGGGATTACTGCATGCAAATCATTAGTCCATATTTGAAGGAGTGAGTGGTGAGGCGGTGGAATGCGCGAAATTCAGGAAATGCTAGATTTCTCAGCTAACCATGGTATTGCCCCTGAAATTGAAGTCATCCGAGCAGAACAAGTAAATGAAGAACGATGTCCGATATCGATTTGTAATTGATATTTCAACCCTTTAAGACTTGAGCCATTATAAATACTCTCTGAACTGCACTTCAATTTAAGTTATCTAATAATGGAGTGCAGTTTTTTGTTTCTACGTGATTTCAAGTTTCAAGTAAAATAGACTCCCGATTTTTCGGAAGGTTATGCTAGTTTACTTGGAATAGTACAGGCGAAAATTGTGTTCATATTCGATTTCATAAAGCTTATAACCATAGCGGGCTTTACTCAACTAACGAGGAACAATAGTGGATGAATCCTTACCATCTGTTATGGCGCTCCCTCAGTTAGATTAATATACCTCTCAAATACTCACTTATTCGCAGGATTTCAAAACACTTGGATGAAAGATTAGGGATTAGAAAAGATATTCTAAGGAAACGGTCAACATGAAGACGTACTTAAATAAGAGGAGGTAACGTCAAATCCAATTATTTCCATACACTGTACGTATTCTCCACGCCACCCTTGGAGGTTTTCGCTCCATTATCGACTCCCCAATCGAGCATGTTTCAGCCGATGAGGCAGACCGGGACGCCGTCTAAGTTAATGTCCATTTCATTGTAGATGAACTGTTTCGAACGCCTTGGATTAAGGTCAATGATGGCAGAAACATCATGGTGCTCTAACATTTCATAGATGGGATAAGCATCTAGAGCTGAGTCTAGGATGACTTCTCCAAATGTCCAATCTGGATACCAATATTTGAGTTCATGGAAGGTACTCACAAACAAGACGGAGTCATGTTTACTGGCCCGATGGAGCCTTGGATGGATGGGTAAATCATAAGGACTATCCGAAGCAGCTACCATGAAAAGACTTCATCTGAAGTCACTTCCACTGTTTTTTCTTTTCGATTCATCACATTCGAAAACGAAGGAGGTTGTGCCGATGTTATATCCGAGACACTCTTTATAATAGCATCTATTTCCTTTGAAATGCCTCTAATTGCTTGTACATCCTATGTATATCTTCTTCTTGCTTCAAATTCCTCTTTTCCCACACAAAAAAACACCACTTAAAAAAGTGATGTTTTCGTAGAAATCCCTGTTCCAGAAGGATTTCGCGGGTTTGGCACCCAATGACCCGTATTGGGCTCGAACCAATGACCTCCACCCTGTCAAGGTGGCGCTCTCCCAGCTGAGCTAACGGATCATGTTATATTATTTTAACGACAAGTTTAATTTTAACGGAATTGATGACTAAAGTCAATCTTTTTTCAGCGTTCTCTCCTTCTCATTTCCAAATATTTCGTTTTGAATAAGAACCTACGTTCGTATATACTGAATAAAAAGTGTCTTCACTACACGCATTAGAAAGTGACTCAAACATCTATGACTCAAAAACATCACTGAACTGAGGGATGAAGATGGAGCGAACCGTTTTTTTAATTGATATGGAATCGTTTTATGTTTCGATTGAAAAGAGCTTTTATCCAGAATCACGTGGGAAACCTACGGTCGTTTCCGGCGATCCGAAACGGCGTAGTGGAGTGATTTTAGCCGCTTGTCCAATCGCGAAGAACTATGGTATTCAGACAGCGGAGCGACTGTGGGAGGCGCAACAAAAATGCTCTGATTTGGTCATTATCAAACCAAAAATGGAGACATATATGAAAGTATCTGTACATATTACAGACATTTTGTATCGTTTTACTGATTTAGTAGAGCCTTACTCCATTGATGAGCAATTTGTTGATGTGACTGGCTGCCTTCACGCTTATGAATCAGTCGACACTCTTGCAGAGATGATACAGGAAACGATTTTAGCGGAAACCGGTGTGTTTGCCCGAATTGGAATTGGTGATAATAAACTTTTAGCAAAAATGGCTTGTGACCGTTTTGCAAAAAAACGAAAAGACGGTCGATTTACGCTACGAAAAGTGGGGGTACCCGTTCACATGTGGCCCTTGCCGATACGTTCTTTGTTCGGTGTAAGCACGCGAATGGAGCGTCACTTTCATAACATGGCGATTCGCACAATTGGCCATCTAGCACAATCACCCCTTGAGCGAATGAAGAAAAAGTGGGGCATTCCTGGTCATGTTTTATGGCTTAGTGCCAATGGCCATGACGATTCCCCCCTTGCAGAGTTATCCGCTGACGGTGAAGCGAAGGGAATTGGACATGCGATGACATTGCCGCGTGATTATGACAGCTTAGCAGAAATAAAGGTGATCCTGCTTGAGCTCTGTGAAGAGGTTGCTTCACGCGCGCGGCAATCAAAGCAGCTCGGGGAAACGATCAAAGTCTTTGCCAAAGGGGCCAATTATGAGCAGCCGTTCTCTTTTTTACGGCAACGTCCACTACCACAGCCTAGTCATTATAGCTTAGACCTTTACGAAGTCGTAGTCCCTTTATTTCAGCAATTTTGGTCAGGACAGCCAATTCGGCAAATCGGTGTCACCTTAACAAAGCTCAGCTCTGATCGTGCGCGGCAATTAAGCTTGTTTGAAGTTGATACAGGTCGAAAGGAACAAATCGGGAGAACGATGGACGCCATTAACAATAAATTCGGCAAAGCCTCGATTATTCGTGCTGTTTCCATGAAAGCTGCTGGTCAAGCAAAGGAACGCGCTAAGAAAATAGGTGGACATTACAAGTAAAGAAAACCGTCCTTTACTTTGCCGCACGAACCCGTTACATTGGTTTCAGCATGGATGGCTGTGCACTCCTTTCAATCATGAGTGTAACAAACGAAGCCAATGCTCTTCCTTTAATTAAAAAAGACGTCACCAGCCTTCAAAAAGCTAATGACGTCTTTTCCCTCTTTAAACGCGCCTAGTAGGACTCGAACCTACAACGCAAGAACCGGAATCTTGAATGATATCCCTTTCACCATAGGCGCACGACACGTTATAGTCTAACTTGATATAATAGAGAAGTCAACCAAAGGATCCTCTATCAGCTGTATAAGTAAAAGCTATATTCACTAAAACCTCATCCAAAAGATGCCGCAAAAGTTGCAGCATCCTTCACATCTCTCTTACAACACTATGCTTCCTCCGATGCGCCTTCCTCTAACATTTGATTAAAGCGCTCGCTAATATCTTCCTCGCTATAGCCAAGCTCACCTAGTCGTTGTGCTAAGTTTTTCGCCCATAACTGTAAGCGCTGTGCCATTTTTTTATATTTTTTCGCTTCAGGTCCTTTCGCGTTCGCACGGCCCTCTGCGTTTGTCATCACATTTTCGACAATAAACAGACTTTTCCAAACCATTTCCTCATTTAAAGAATCTCCTTGTTCTCCAAGCTCCTTCAATACGTTTTGGTAGTAAGATTGAAATTCTTTAAATGAAATCTCCTCATCCATGTTTAAATACACTTGAATTTGATCATATAATGCTTGCATCTTGACACTCTCCTTTTATCTCGTAACGGCATTATACCATATTTCGTTCACAAACAAATAGATTTCATTTGTGCAAACAACAAAAGCCTCTCATCTAAATGAAAAAAGCCTCACCCAGATTGATTCCGTTCTGAGCAAGGCTTATATCATATCATCCGTTCTTATGAACAGTGCTCATCAAAAGCCTTCTCAAGCTTTTGAACGACTTGAATGGGCTCATGGCCTTCGATCTCATAACGCTCAACCATCATTTGAATCTTACCGTCCTTAAGCAAGGCAAACGAAGGTGATGAAGGAGCATAGCCTTCGAAATACTCTCTAGCACGAGCTGTTGCTTCTTTATCTTGCCCTGCAAAAACCGTAACAAATCGATCTGGCTTTGTATCATAATTTTTCACATAAGCAGCCGCCGGACGAGCAATCCCCCCCGCACAGCCACACACCGAGTTGATCATCACAAGTGTTGTTCCTTCTTGCTTCAACGTTTCATCGACTTCTTCAGCCGTTGATAATTGGTCATAGCCTGCTTGGTCCATCTCTTGACGTGCCACTTGTACGACATCGTTCATAAAGAAATTAAATTCCATTAAAAAGCCACCTCTCATTCACATTACATATTCTTTCCTTATTGTACCCTCTTTTTTGAATTAAACCAATCGTTTTGCCTTGATCCTCTCAATCATAGTAAAGAGCGTAGCCCACGTCTCGCACGAATCCGACTACCTCCTCCCTGATGAAACGTCAAAAAACATTATAAATTCTTAGATGTTTAAAAAACAGCTGACCTAAAAGGCCAGCTGTTCTCCTTTATTGCAACGCCGTGCGCAATGCTTCAATATTGCGTCTCATTAATGAGAAATAATCTTCATTATTTTCTACATCTTCGTCGATCAAAGCTTCTAAATTGTGTAAATAGACAGCCTCTGCCCCAACTTCATCTTTCACGACTTCAGAAATTTGTGTTGGAATGTTTTGCTCAAACATCACATGCTGAAGATCATTTTCTTCGGCATGCTCAATAATTTCTTCAATTTGACGTTGAGAAGGCTCTTCGGTTGGTGACATACCAGAAATACCAATTTGCTCTAAGCCATAACGTTCATGCCAATAACCGTAACCAGCATGCGAAACGATAAATGTATCCTTGCTCGCTGCATCGACCATCTCTTGGAAGTCTTCATCAAGCTGCTCAAGCTCTTCCTTTAACGCTTCGAAATTATCTGTAAATAACTCTTCTTGCTCAGGCATTAATTCAATAAATGCGTCTTTTACATTTTCAGCTAGCGTAATCGCCAAAATCGGATCAAGCCACACATGAGGATCTTCATCATGGTGATGGTGACCGTGATCGTGGTCAAGATCGTGGTCGTGATCTTCTTCGTGCCCATGCTCTTCGTGCTCATGATCGTGGTCGTGATCTTCTTCATGTCCATGATCGTGCTCATGATCATGGTCGTGATCTTCTTCGTGTCCATGTTCTTCGTGCTCATGATCATGATCGTGATCTTCTTCGTGTCCATGATCGTGATCATGACTATGGTCATCATAATCTAATAAATCAATTCCTTCTGATGCTTGAACAATGAGAATATCTTCTCCTTCTAACGTATCAATTAAAGCATCAGCAAATCCTTCAAGACCAGCCCCGTTATAAATGAATGCGTCCCCTTCAGCGACATCAATCATTTCACGTGGAGTTGGATCAAATGTATGTGCATCTGCTCCAACAGGTACCATATTTGTCACTTCAACAAACTCTCCACCAATTTTATTAGCAAAGTCCTCTAATGGAAAAATCGTCGTAAACACTTCTAACGTTTCAATCGTTTCTTCAACCGCATTATCATCCTCACCAGAATCAACTTCCTCTAGTTCTTCTTCTGTGCCACCACACGCAGCTAAAAATGCTGAAAGTACTAGGATAAGCGCTAGTATATAATATGTAGGCTTCATTCTTCTACCCCTTTCGTAACCATTACGTTTTATTACAGTAGTGAATTATATCGTAATTATTCTTATTTGTAAACTCTTAAACTTATTTTTCTAAGAGAGTCGTTTTACCTCAATCAAAAAGCTGTCCCCGATTTATTAGGAACAGCTTTACTATTATGATGACGCTTCTAGTGCTTTTTTCCACGTCTCGTTCATTTTTTGATAATGAGAAAATAGCTTCGGTAAGACGTCTTGAATAGCTTCTATATCACGTTTTTCAACAGCGTTTGAGAATTGTTCTTGAATCTTTTCGTGCTCCTCCAACCATTTTTGATTAAATAGGTCACCTTTTTCTACATCACCACGCTTTTTGGCTTCCTTCCACTTCTTTTTCAATAAATCTCTTTCCTTCTTGATCTCCTTCCACTGATCAAGATGCTCGGGAGCAAACTTTTCTGCCAAGAGATCATAGTAGTAATCAAGATGAACGTGAAACTCCTTATGAAATTTCATCGCACACTCGTGATGACAATCACTTTGCTCTGCTGTATTCTCCTCAGCCTGAACAAAGGATAAAGCAGTAAAAGCTAATAAAATGATTAACAAGCCTTGCCCTACAAAAAATAATCGGTAAAATGACTTCATCAATTCGTCATCCTTTCCTTTATGTATTCAACCAATAGCGTAACCAAATTCAGAGTAATCATGCACTATGGCGCACTAAAGGACAAAAAATCCTCTCAAGACTAAGCAAAGTCTTAAAAGGAGACATCTGAAAAAAGGACAACTCAACTTTTTCAGTAGCTTTGATTAGACTAGCAATGACTTCACTCTTTGCTAGCTTGATACGAGAAACGACTCGTACTAAGCTTTTCAAAACAGGAAACGGTTTCGTTCATAGCTTAAAGGGCACCAAAAAAGTTAGAAACCAAACTTTTTCAGTGCCCTTCTTAAGAGAATTTTATTAATAAACAGATGTATTTTCCTTTGACGTATTCTCCAAAATCTCCTTCACTCGCGCAAGGAAGCGACCGCAAATTAAGCCGTCTAATACGCGATGATCAAGCGATAAGCAGAGGTTGACCATACTGCGAATCGCAATCATATCACCAGCATCACTTTCAATGACAACAGGACGCTTGACAATCGATTCCACAGATAAGATTGCCGCTTGTGAATGATTCAAAATCGGTGTTGATAATATTGAACCAAATGAACCGGTGTTATTAACCGTAAATGTCCCACCTTGCATATTGTCACCAGAGATGCTACCCGTGCGAACCTTATTGGCAAGCTCATTTACTTCCCGACCAATCGCCTTGATTGATTTTTCATCAGCATTCTTTATGACAGGAACGTACAGGGCATCATCTGTTGCTACAGCAATAGAGATGTTAATATCTTTTTTCTGGATAATCTTGTCGCCACCCCAGACCGCATTCACTTCTGGGAACTCCTTTAATGATTCTACTACGGCTTTAATGAAAAATGGTAAAAAGGTTAAATTAAAGCCTTCCTTTTGTTTGAACTCACCTTTAATTTGATTACGATAGCTTACTAAATTCGTGACATCAGCTTCAACCATCATCCAAGCGTGAGGAGCATCCTGCTTACTTTGGACCAAATTGGCTGCAATCGCTTTTCGCGTGCTAGATAATGGAACTTCAACATCTCCAGATTCCGTAACGACTTGCCGTTGATTTGTTCCAGAACGGGGCTTCACTGTTGCCTGTTCAGTTACTGGAATGCTTTTTGGTACGCCACCGTTATCAATCACTGCCTGAATATCCTTACGGGTAATCCGTCCACCTTTTCCGCTTCCCATCAATGATTCCAAATCAATATGATGCTCAGATGCTAGCCTTAGTACAGCCGGCGAATAGCGACGTTTTTGTGATTTTGTATCTTCAATGCGATCTATACTGTCAATAGCCTTTGGCGCTTCACTCGACTCTGATTCGCTTGATTCACGTTCAGCATCACCCTCATCCACTTCAATTACACAAATCACTCGACCAACCTCTACAGTCTCATCTTCTGAAACGAGCAATTCTTGAATCGTACCTGAATAAGAAGATGGGATTTCAGCATTCACTTTGTCTGTTAGTACTTCCGCAATGGGGTCATACTTTTTAACCGATTGGCCTGGCTCGACTAACCATTTACTAATCGTTCCCTCGGTCACACTTTCTCCAAGCTGTGGCATGGTCATTTCGGTTGCCATTTCGATCCCTCCTTAAAATTCAGCTAGCTCGCGCATCGCTTTTTCGATTTTATCTGGATTAATGAGAAAATATTTTTCCATTGTCGGAGCGTACGGCATTGCTGGTACATCAGGCCCTGCGATGCGCTGAACAGGTGCATCTAAATCGAATAGACAGTGCTCTGAAATAATCGCCGCAACCTCTGACATAATACTGCCTTCTTTATTTGCTTCTGTTACGAGTAATACTTTCCCTGTTTTATTTGCTGCTTCTTTTATCGCCTCTTGATCAAGTGGATACACCGTACGTAAATCAAGGACATGAACAGAAATACCATCCTGTTCAAGGCGCGAGGCCGCTTGCAACACAAAATGCACAGCAAGGCCGTATGTAATGACGGTTATATCTGAGCCTTCCTTTTTCACATCAGCCTTGCCAATCGGTAGCGTATAATCGTCATCTGGTACTTCACCTTTTATTAAGCGATAGGCTCGTTTATGCTCGAAAAACAAGACAGGGTCATTGTCACGAATTGCGGCCTTTAAAAGCCCCTTTACATCATAAGGTGTTGAAGGCATAACAATTTTCAAACCAGGTGTATTCGCGAACATGGCCTCAACTGACTGTGAGTGATACAGTGCACCGTGAATACCTCCACCATACGGGGCACGAATCGTGATCGGACAACTCCAATCGTTGTTTGAACGGTAGCGTATTTTCGCAGCTTCGGAAACAATTTGGTTCACTGCTGGCATAATAAAGTCAGCAAATTGCATTTCAGCGACCGGGCGCATTCCATACATTGCAGCACCAATACCAACACCAGCGATCGCTGACTCCGCAAGGGGAGTATCAATGACTCGCTCTTCACCAAACTGTTCATACAAACCATTCGTTGCTCGGAATACCCCTCCACGGGCTCCAACATCTTCCCCAAGTACAAATACTTTCTCGTCTCGTTCCATTTCTTCACGCAAAGCTAACGTTACTGCTTCAATATAAGATCGTACAGCCATCTTTCTCTCCCCCCTCTACACCTGCTCATCATAGACATGTAATAGCGCACTTTCTGGATCAGCAAAAGGTGCCTTTTCAGCGTATTCTGTTGCCTCATCGACTTCCTTCGCTAAGCTATCCTTCATAACGTTTAAGCCCGCTTCATCTAGAACACCAGTCTCGATTAGATAGCTAGCAAACGTCTTAATAGGGTCCTTTTCCTTTGCTGCTGCAACCTCTTCAGCCGTTCGATACGAGCGATCATCATCATCACTCGAATGTGGTGCAAAACGATAACAAATCGCCTCAAGCAGTGTTGGGCCGTCGCCACGCAAGCCGCGTTCACGAGCTTCTTTCACCGCCTTATAAACAGCAAGTGGATCATTCCCATCTACCGTTTCACCGTGCATTCCGTAGCCAATTGCTCGATCTGAAACACGCGCACACCCGAGCTGTTTCTCGACTGGGATCGAAATCGCGTATTGGTTGTTTTCACATAAGAAAATAACAGGTAATTTATGAACACCCGCAAAGTTCGCCCCCTCATGAAAATCTCCTTGATTTGATGAACCTTCACCAAACGTTGTAAACGTGACAAACTCTTTCTTCTCGAGTCTACCAGCAAGAGCGATCCCAACCGCATGAGGAACTTGTGTCGTTACAGGAGATGATCCTGTGACGATGCGGTTTTTCCGTTGGCCAAAGTGACCAGGCATTTGTCGACCACCAGAGCTTGGATCCTCTGCCTTGGCAAACGCAGAAAGCATAAGGTCACGCGCTGTCATGCCAAACGACAATACGACTCCCATATCACGATAATAAGGAAGAATATAATCAAGCCCTTCATCTAGAGCAAAAGCGGCACCAACCTGAGACGCTTCCTGTCCTTGACAAGAGACGGTGAAAGGGATTTTCCCTGAACGATTTAATAGCCACATTCTTTCATCAATTAAACGAGCTAATAGCATTTTTTTATACATTTCAATGACAGCTTGATCTGATAGGCCTAGCTCTTTATGATTGTATTTACTCATGTAAATAATCTCTCCTTCCATTACAAATGAATCGCTTTTCCATCAACAGCAAGTGCCACTTCGCCGACAATCTCTGATAACGAGGGATGCGGTCGGATCGTTTCGGCTAGTTCAATGTGCGATGCATCTAGTACTTTTGCTAATGCAGATTCAGAAATCATGTCCGTTACGTGGGGACCAATCATATGGACACCTAAAACGTCTTGGTCTGCATTGACGACTAATTTCACAAATCCTTCATCCTCTCCTAGTACAAGTGCCTTTCCAATTGCCTTAAATGGAAAAATAGCCGTACGTACATCCTCACCACGCTGTCGCGCTTCTTCCTCTGTTAGACCGACACGTGCCATTTCTGGAGAACTATAAATGCATGTTGGTACTTGATCATATGGCAATGGTTCCACTTTCTTCCGAGCGATATGGTCAACCGCAATGATGCCTTCATGTGATGCAACGTGAGCAAGCTGCAGCCCACCTATGACATCACCAATTGCGTAAATGTGCGGATTTTTCGTTTGGTATACATCATTTACAGAAATGACACCATCTATGACTTCAATATCCGTATTTTCTAAACCAATCCCTTGTACATTGGCACTTCTCCCTACAGAAAGCAAGAGCTTCTCAGCCTCGATTAATCTATTCTCACCTTCATGTTTAATCGGAACACGAGCACCTTCTGTCAGCCTTTTAATCTCAGTTACATCAACTTCGGCTCCAACGATAAATTGAATCCCCTTTTTCTCAAGTAATCGAGCAGCTTCTTTCGAAACGTCTGCATCCTCACTAGGTAAGATTCGCTCACTTGCCTCAACGACGGTTACGTCTACTCCGAAATCAGCAAGCATCGATGCCCACTCAATTCCAATCACACCACCACCGATAATAACGATTGAGGATGGGAGCTTTTGCAATGTCAACATTTCATCAGAGGTCAACACAGACGTCCCATCAACATCAAGACCTGGTAACGTACGTGGTGAAGACCCTGTTGCAATTAATACATTTTGACCGATCAGCATCGTATTATCAGAACCATCATTTCGTTCCACCGAAATAGTGCCAGGCAATGGTGAAAAAATCGATGGACCTAACAGTCTGCCTATTCCTTCATATACAGTGATTTTCCCTTTTTTCATTAAATGACGTACGCCTTTGTACAGTTGGGCAACGATATCGTCCTTTCTCTTTTGCACTCGCTCAAAGTCAAACGAGACTTCCCCAGTTTGTATACCAAATACATCTGCCTTCTTTGCTGTTTGCAGAACCTCTGCACTTCGAAGCAAGGCCTTTGTAGGGATACACCCTTTATGTAAACACGTTCCACCAAGTTTTTCCTTTTCAACGATCGCAACAGACAGCCCATTTTGCACCGCTCGAATCGCTGCAACGTAACCGCCTGTTCCTCCACCTAAAATGACAACATCAAATTCCTCTGCCATACCTTCCTCCTTCTATCAAACAACCTGCTCGTCCACATTCTATTTCAAAAAAATCAATTTTATAACCATTACATGTATCATTTCATTTTATATCGAATATGTAAAGAAATACGCGAGATGGCTTTTCTTTAAGCTATTGTTCAAAACGGTCTCCTTATATTGTACTCAAAACCGAAAGACGATGCCACTATTTTTATGACTTGGTCTTAAAGGTTGCTATTACTTTCTAATAAAATCGCTAGTACGTTTTTATTAAATAGACACAATTTCAATATGCCTGTTCCTATACTTCGAACCTTATTTGCGTTAAAATAAAAAAGGATTAAACATGATGCGTATAAAAGAGGGATTAACAATGGGACGCTTTATCGCACTAATGATTCTAGTCATTCCAGGCATTATCGCTGGCTACGGCATTAAGCTAATGCGTGATAGTATATTTCAAATTTTATTAACACCTTTTCCTACATTAATTATACAGTTTTTTGTTGGAATTGTATTATTTTTAGCTGGGCTTAGCTTCATAGGTGGCTTTATTTTTTACCGAGATAAGAAAAACGGGAAGATTTCATCACGATTTGCAATCAAAAAAGGTAACGAACCAGACTAAGCCTGTTTCGTTACCCTTTTTTTATCCCCAATTGGTCTAAAGCCTTTAATACTCGTACCTTCTCTATAACAGCTGAAAAAGATACTCGCTCTGCATACCATATAAAAAAAGCCGTCGTCATACTCATAATGAATTGAGCGCTCAATGAACTAAAGTGTATCACCACAAGTGCAATCATTGCACCGACAAGTGTTGAGCCATTATCACCGAGCATCGCCCATTTGCTTCCTTCCATCAAAAGCCAAATGAATGTAACCATTCCTACTATTCTCATGAGTGAAAAATCAAATGGAAGGCCCAATAATAAGATACCTGCTATGATCGTCGTCACCTTTAACACTCTTAATGGTCGTGTATCAAACAAATTCATAACATGAGGAAAGCTCACTAATAGCCAAAAGGCGATAAGTGCTTCATACCATAGCTGCTGCCATTGCCAAACAACGAGTGCCGCCACAACAACTGTCGTCATTCCTTTCATTAAACCAGTCGTCAGACGGTGTTCTTCGCGAAAATATCGAAAATGCCCCTTTAATCCTTTAGGGTATCCTTCTCCATAAATATCATCTAACAGCCCCATTCCCCATATCACGAACAGGTAAATAAGACTTATGCCCATACCAGCTCTCACATTTCCTTGTAAAAGTACCAAACTTATGACATAACTAATCATCAGAAAACATCCGATGCTATATGGAATCTTTTTTCCCTGATAATTATATACAACCCATCTTACTTGCTTGAAAAGGAAAAAGCTGAACGCAGCTGCGCCAATGAAGGAGATGAGACTGATCATACACGGACGCTCCTTAATTGCTTTTCGATTTGCCACCACTGCTTTAATCGATGTGTATAACCTTTCAAGGATTTCCCCATTTCTCGATGCGTCATCGTTGTCGGCAATTCAAAAATGGATGCTCCCGCCTTCAGTAGATCAATCGTCATTTGTGCTTCCACAGAAAATCCCATATAGCGCTGCTTTAATAAAATAGGAAGCCACTTCCGATGAAAAGCCCTCTGTCCGGATAGCGGAGACTCTAACCACATTCCTGTTTGTTGATGGATAAGCTTTTGTACTCTTCTCTTCACAAAACCATTTCCCGCTTTTTTTCCTGGTTGAATAATGGACAAACAAATATCTGTTTGCTGTGATTCAACGGGCTTCAAAAGCTCGACATATTCTAATGCGCTTTTTTCTAAATCAGCATCTAAACAAACAATATAGTCGCCTTGAGCACATTCCCACCCAGCTTGCAAAGCGTAGCCCTTCCCATGGTTTTCACGTAAACAAATGAGTTGATCTGCTAGTTCTTTCGCTAACGAAGCCGTTGCATCTGTACTTCCATCATCAACGACGATTAATTCTGTATCGCTTTCACCGAGTTTCTTTATATATGACAAGGTCTGAACGATGTATTCTGCTTCATTATAGGCTGGAATGACAAGTGATACCGACATAGTTAAAGCACCTCCTTCTTCTTCCAAGCGTAGAAGCGTTCTTGAATAAAGGAACGGACGAATTCTAGCATCGATGGTCGTTCAACTTTCGGTATAAGCATTGAATTAAAAGCTAATGAGCTTGAGGCAATGTGATGAATCCCTTTTAAATCAGTTATTTTTGCTCCTGCTTGTATACGAGCTAACCATGTTGCACCCATTCCAGGACGACCCTTCTCAAGAAACTCCTCCATTCCTAAACGACAGCCTACTAAAAAGATCCGACTCACCTCTGACCAATAAGCAGCCATAATAGCGACATCTTCACTTGTGCCAACGAATTGAATAAGCTCGGTCTCCAACCCTAAACGATCTACTCGTTTTTTTCCAGGAGAATCACCGTTTACATGCTGATGACAAATTAATGTTGCACCGCAAAACATAGCTCTCTCACTAATTGAATCCATATCACCGAAAATAAAGTGCGGCTTTATTCGTTTTTTCAACAAGCCATCGGCCGCGCCATCAACTGCGATAATGACAAGGTTCTTTTGATTTAAAAGGGAACGTAGCACCTGAATATCTTTTTCATAGTTCGTATTTCGCGCTACAACACAAACGTGCTTCCCTTTCATGACATGTAAGCAATGAGGCAGTTGTGGCTTCGTTTGAAACCAGAGCTGCTCTTTCTTGGCAAAATTTAATGTATTAAGGACGAACTGCTCATAACTTGATGAATAATGCGTACGAGCTAGTTCATCTTTTTCTAATACTAGCTGCTGATCGTATACTTCCAGCGAGGCAACTTTATACGATTTCAACCCTTCTATCATATAAAGTCCATTTTGATCAATCATCATTTCTTCACCATCAAAGGTATAATCCTTTCGGCGATGTAGCTCCTTCACATCATATACAGCAATGCCAGCCTTTAAAAGCGAGGATACATGGGGATGTTGAAATGTCCCACTATAGGATCGATACATATTAATAACTGCTTTTACTTTAGCTTCTATCAAACCATTAACAGCAACACCATCTAAATCTTGATGCCATAAAAAAACGATACTCTCTTCCGGTACATATTGGAGCAATTTCTTTGTTTGTTGATGCTCATAAAGTACACCATAAATTGGTTCAGCCATATCCATACCCTCTTTAAATCGTTTGTCCTTAATATGAGCGAATACAGCAATTTCTATGAGCGAGGAATGATATAGTAAAAATAACCTTGACTAGCAAACTAATCAAGGTAAGAGCTGTGATGGATTTAATCATTTTTGATCTAAAAAATCCTTTGCCATATAATAAGCACTTACAGTAAATAATTGTGTATTGATTTCATTCGTCCTTATTAATTCTTTCATCTCATCAAAATCAACTAAGACCACTTCTATTTCTTCTGTTTCATCTAGATCTTGATCGAATTTCCTAAAGGCATCGATAATAAGATATGTCATAATTTTATTCGTTTGCGTCGCAGGATTTACCATAAATTCACCTAATTTGATCGGTTTCGTCTTTGATGTATAACCTGTTTCTTCCTTTAATTCTCTTAAAATTCCTTCCTCATATGATTCATTTTCCTCAATTTCACCTGCAGGAACTTCTAAAAAGAAATCCTCTCCCGCATAACGGTATTGCTTTACTAGCACTACTTTTTTATCATTCGTGATGACAAACGCATTCACCCAGTCAGAGTATTCATGAACATAGTAGCCATCTATGATCCCTTTTGAATGCTGGCATTTATCCTTTCTTAAATGGCCAAATGGCGTCTTATATACATAGTGAGAGTCTAACGTTTTCCACTTTTTCATCCACCGTGCTCCTTCACTTAAACTTTTGCAAAAAAAATCAAACCCAACAATTCATCATGATTCATTGGGTTTGACTTTTGACGTATATTTGTATGACGTAGCAACTAAGACACCTTATGCTCAATCCTTAGCTTATCGGCCACCATCGCAATAAATTCACTATTTGTTGGTTTAGCTTTTGAATGGCTAACCGTGTAGCCAAACAAACTTGAAATAGACTCAATGTTTCCACGGCTCCATGCGACCTCAATTGCGTGTCGGATCGCACGTTCCACTCGACTTGACGTCGTATTGAACTTCTTCGCAATATCGGGATAGAGAACCTTAGTAATTGAACCAAGCAATTCAATGTCATTATACACCATTGTAATCGCCTCTCTTAAGTACATGTAACCTTTGATATGTGCAGGAACACCTATTTCATGAATAATGTTAGTAATGCTTGCATCTAAGTTCAAGCCTCCATTAGAAGACGATGAATCTGATTTAGATGAAATAAATGATGATGAATTTGATGAACCAGATGGTTGAATAAATGATTGATTTATTCCGCCAATATCTCGGATATTCGTAATAAGTACATCCATATCAAAAGGCTTCAACACATAATAGGATGCACCTAACTCGACAGCCTTCTTCGTGACATCTTCCTGACCGAATGCGGTCAGCATAATAATATTCGGTTTATTCTTAAGCTTTAATGTATTCAAACGCTTTAGCACTGCTAAACCGTCCAAATGAGGCATAATTATATCTAAAATTAAGACGTCAGGCTCTTTATCCTCAACTAAGCCTAAACACTCTTGTCCATTGAAAGCCGTTCCTATGACTTCCATGTCACTTTGAGCAGAAATATACTCATTCAACAAATGAACTAATTCTCGATTATCATCCGCAATACAAACCTTTACCTTTTGCACACAAAATCCCCCTCTGATTACAGTAATAAATATTGATCCTTATACTAAGTTCGACACCCCTACGGCATTTCCTCTAATTTTTTTTATTTTTATTTGATTTTTTTATGATTACTGGCATTTACTCCATAATACTCACGTTTTCGATAACATTCGTCATTTGACAGATCAAATGAACTTTGTTTTTGTCGAATAATATTTATACAATCATCATACCACAATATAGCCATCTATACGACAACGGTTTACGTAATGACTAATCATCTCTGCTTTTAAGGTAGAAGGAGATGGGGAAAGAGTTATATGTGTATTTGTACAGAAAGGATCGAGAAAAATAAGTTTCAGCCAAAAGGAAAATCCGAAGATTCAAAAAGAATCATTCGGATTTCATTAAATAAACAGTAATAATTGAAAAAAAGCGAGTTTTTTCTTTAAAGGAGTATTTCAGAATTTTTTTGTTGAGATTAAGAATTAGAATAGGAATAGCTTATACAGCCGTACGATCACGTGACTCTTTTCGGTTAGCCATTGCTGTTCTAAATGAACGAACGACAACACCTTGTTTTGGCGAAAATAAGAAAGCAATAACGAAAAGCACTGATGCAACTAATACAATCGAAGCCCCTGTCGCTACATCATAAATAAATGAACCATAAACACCAACAATCGCTGAAATCACACCAAATAATGACGCTAAACCTAGCATCACCGGCAGGCGATCTGTTAATAAGTAGGCCGTTGCACCTGGAGTAATAAGCATGGCTACGACAAGAACAATTCCTACTGATTGTAGAGAGGCAACTGTCACTAATGTTAAAATAATCATTAACAAATAATGTATTAATTGAGTCGGCAAACCAATGGCTTGAGCCATCGTCGGATCGAATGTACTAATTAATAATTGCTTGTAGAATAACAGAATTAATGCAATAACGGCAATACCAATTCCAATTGTCATCCATAAGTCCGAAGTTCCAACAGCTAACACATTCCCAAACAGAATATGCCATAAATCCACTCCTGAGCCACGATTATACGTAATTAAGACAATTCCTAATGCAAACGCAGCTGTAAACATAATACCAATCGACGAATCATGTTTAATCCGACTGTTTTGTGATACATACCCAATCGCAATAGCTGTCAAAACCCCTGTAATCATTGCCCCAATGAAGAAGCTCGCCCCAAGTAAATACGCAATAACAACACCTGGCAAAACCGCATGAGAAATCGCATCTCCCATTAAGGCCATGCCGCGCAAAATGATAAAGCAGCCCACCATACCACATATAATTCCTACGAGAATTCCCGCCAATAGTGCATTTTGTAAATATTGATACTTGCCAACCGCATCAAGAAAAAAAGAGAGATTTTCCATTAATTACTCACCACCATTGATCCGAAGCTACCATTTGACACAAATGCCACTTTCCCTTCATATGCACGCTCCAAGTTTTCCAATAAAAAGACATCATCTGTTTTCCCACAAGCGATAAGTGTCTTATTCAGCATAACTAACTGATCAAAATAATCACTTACCTTGCTCAAATCATGATGAACAACAAATATCGTTTTTCCTTCATTTTTTAATTCTTTTAGCAATTGAATAATAATTTTCTCTGACGTCATATCAATACCAGCAAACGGTTCATCTAAGAAAAATAATTGAGCTTCCTGAGCTAATGCTCGAGCAATAAACACTCGCTGCTGTTGGCCACCTGACAACTCACCAATTTGCCTTTTCCGAAAATCAATCATGCCTACCTTTTCTAGGCAATGAAGAGCTAGTTGGCGATCCTTCTTTTTCGGTCTCCCCCACCAAGAAATATGAGGATAACGCCCCATTAAAACAACATCTTCAACTAAAACAGGAAAGTCCATATCAATGTCGTTTCGCTGTGGAACGTAAGCTATTTTTTTTCGAACCTTGTTGATGGACTCATCCAAAATCGATATTGAACCACTTTGCTTTGGAATCATACCCATCACTGCTTTAATAAATGTTGATTTCCCTGCACCGTTTGGACCTATAATTCCCACCAACTGCTCTTGAGGCAAACTAAGAGTAATCGTATCAAGAGCTTTCTCATTATGATAACGAACTGACAGCTGCTCTATCGTAATACTCGTCTTCATCTCCATCTATATCACCTTTCATCGAATGTCACGAAAGGCACCTCACGAGGGTGCCTTTTCTTATTATTGTGTTAATCCCTCAACAAAGACATTAACATTATGCTCCATCATTTCTATATAGGTCTCAGCTCCGCTTCCTTCGGGCCCAACAGCATCTGTATACACTTCTCCAGAAACTGGTACATTCGTTTCATTAGAAACTTGCTTCATGAATTCTTGATTAACAGTTGTTTCAACGAAAACAGCAGGAAGCTCTAAGTCATTAACTAAGTCCACAATCCGAGAAACCTGTTGAGCAGTCCCTTCAGCGTGAGAGTTAATATCCCATACCCCTTCTGTCTCAAAGCCATAATCTGAACCAAAATATTTAAATGCATTCTCACTTACAACAATAACACGTTTCTCCTCTGGAATTTCAATGATTTCTTCCTCAATCCATGCATCAAGCTCTTCTAATTGTGTTATATATGCATCAGCATTCTCACGATAAACAGACTCACCATCAGGATCTCTGTTAATTAAATCATCCACAAGGTTTTCAACATACAGTATAGCATTTTTCGCACTTAACCAAGCATGTGGATCATTCTCTTCTCCACCTTCTAACGGAATGGCTCTTACTCCTTCAGAAATAGCCACAATTTCTGTTTCTGTCACATTGGTCAAAATAGACTCAAGCCATTCCTCAAGGTCAAGGCCGTTAACATAGAAGACATCTGCATCTGACACTCTTTGAAAATCACTTGGTACAGGCTCATACTCATGAGGCTCCTCACCGATTGGGACAATATATTCAACTGTACCACGATCACCAATGACTTGTGAAATGATATCCCCTAATATAGAGAAGCTTGTTGTAATCGTTAGTCCTTCTTCATTTTCATCTTGCACAACTTCTTCGCTCGAGCCATTGTCCTCATTTGTCCCCGTCTCATCCTCCTGGACGGTCTCCTCACTTCCGCATGCAGCCAATAGCAAGCTGAATGCTACGACCATACTTAGCCAAATCCACCCTTTTTTCTTCATCTCCAATTCCTCTCCTTCTTACTTTTTTAATTATACACATATCACTTTCCACTCCTACCAAACAAGGTTTTCTCCTTATAAGGTATATGTATATCAATATTATAAGGTGTCAAAAGTTTGATTAGTGTTAAAACATTTGTCCAAGTCTATTTATTTGCTCATGACTACATGTTTTTCCTTAGTGCAACTTTATTATAAAACGGAAATTTATCATTTGTCTATACTTTTTTTTAAAAATGATCCTTTTTTTATGAACGTCTTTATTTGTTACAAATAAAAGGCCACCGAAAAGAAATCATTCTCCTTTTTCAGCGGCCTCTACATTTAGCTAGCTTTTGCTTCTTCTTCAATCACACCAGCTTCTTCTAGCATCCATTCAATGTGGCAACCATACCCAGAGGTTGGATCATTTACAAAAACATGAGTAACAGCTCCAACTAATTTACCATCTTGAATGATCGGGCTTCCACTCATGCCTTGAACAATTCCTCCTGTAGCTTCCAACAACTTAGGATCGGTCACTTTAATCACCATACCTTTTGTAGCTGGTTGTTTTTGCGGTACAGAGCTAATAATTTCAATATCAAACTCCTGTACTTCTTCCCCTTCTACAACTGTTAAAATTTTTGCCGGTCCTTCTTTTACGTTTGTCGATAGAGAAACAGGCATACTTTCATCGTGTATGTGGTTTTTTAAATCAGCTTTTTCTAACTTACCAAAAATACCAAACGAGCTATTTTTCTCAATTGAACCTAACACATCTCTTTTTTTCGATAAGCTAGCTAATTTTTCTCCCGGATCTCCATTGCTTCCTTTTTCAATTGAAGTAACAGAAGAGCGAATAATTTGTCCATCATGAACAATAATCGGCCTTTTCGTATCAACATCAGAAATGACATGACCTAACGCACCATAATTTTTTGATTCTGGATCATAAAACGTTAATGTACCAACACCAGCCGCAGAATCGCGAATGTACAAGCCCATTCGATAAGAATGCTCCCCTTTAGCTTTTACTGGCTGCAATGTTTTTTCATATGCTTTCTGGTCACGCTTTAAGCGAATTTCCAATGCACGTTCCTCATCACCTGCTGTTTGTACATAGTCACCAACTTGGCTCATTCGCTGTATTTCTTCCCCATCAATGTGCGTAATCATATCTCCAACTTCAATTCCTGCTTCTTCACCTGGGGAAAGGCTCGCATCATCTGTTTCAATTAAATGATGACCAACAACGAGCACCCCTTCTGTATTTAACTTAACCCCAATGGATTGACCACCAGGTATAACTTCTTTTTTCGGTAATACGTTCACATCAATATTTTTTACTGGAAAATTTCCAACCTCAAACTTCACTTGCTCCGTGTCTGCTCCAACCGTTGAAGTAGGGACAGCCTGTAATGCTTTGGTCGCCTCATCAATTGGTGCAAAATCTTCTTCAAATACGGTTATACTATTCGGGACATGTACCCATTCTTGTACGTTATCAGAAAAACCTATACACACGACAACGATAAGAAAAACAACACCGATTCCCTTTCTAATTGCATCGCCTCTCATCACTTCACTCTCCTAGCTCCTTGCCCACACCTCCAAAGATGGCTGTAATACTAATGTTGCCTTGCGACACAACATTTATAACTACAGAAAAAGAAAAAAGCTAACCTAAATTGGTTAGCTTTTGTAATGCTTACACTTTTAACGTTTCAGCAAGCTGTAAAAGCTCATTCGCATGCTGTTTTGTCAAATCTGTCACTTCAACGCCAGAAATCATTCGGGCAATTTCATTTACCTTTTCTTCCTTAGTTAATGCATCCACTGACGTTCTAACACGTTGGTTTTCTTCGTTTTTAGAAATATAAAGGTGAGTATCAGCCATTGCCGCCACTTGTGGTAAATGCGTAATACATAATACTTGTGAGCCCTCGGAAATACGATGAATTTTTTCTGCGATCGCTTGAGCAACCCGTCCACTTACCCCCGTATCAACCTCATCGAAAATGACAGACGTAATCCCTTCCTGATGAGAAAAAATTGATTTAATTGCCAACATAATTCTAGAAATTTCTCCACCTGACGCAACTTTAGCTAATGGTTTCAAAGGCTCTCCGGGATTCGCTGATAAATAAAATTCAATTTCATCCTTTCCACCTTCGTTAAACGATACCGCTTGTCCATCAATAATTGGAGACTCTTTTGTTCCTACACGAGATTGAATCGAAACATCAAATTCTGTTTTTCCCATGTAAAGGGAACGAAGCTGAGAATGTATCGCATCTTTTAATTTATGAGATGCTTCTTTCCTTAGCTTTGTCAACGTGTGAGCTTCAACATATAAATCCTTCCACGTTGCTTCTAAATCGGCTACCAACTCACTTAATCGATCATCTTTATGAACAAGTGAATCAAGCTCCTCTTCAATCTTTGCCGCATACTCCATGATTTCTTCAACAGTTGACCCATACTTCCTCTTCAACTGAGTTAATTCATATAGTCGACTTTCCACAACTTCTAATCTTACTGGGTCAAATTCAATTAGTTCCATCTGATTTCGCAACGTAAAAGCTGCTTCTTCAAGTAAATAAAAGCTATTACTAACATTTTCATGTAATGCAGTGAGCTCCGTATCAATTGTCGCCGCTTCTTCCAAATGAGCCGTTGCATTAGCAAGAAAATCCAAACCGCGATTTTCACCATATAAGCTTTGGTAGCTGTCCTGTAACAGAGAGAAAAGCTTCTCACTATGCTGCAGCTTATGTCGCTCTTCTAATAAACGTTCATCTTCTAACGGTTCTAACTGAGCTTGCTCAATTTCTTTAAGCTGAAATTGATATAAATCCACCTTTTGTGCCATTTCTTGCTCATTCGTACTAAAACGAACAACTTGCTGTTGGAGCTGCAACGCCTTTTTGTATAACTCTTGGTATTCGATCTTCGTTCTCTTCAATGAGATACCTGCATATTCATCTAATAAATGCAAATGATGCTCTGGCTGCATTAAGCTTTGATGCTCATGTTGTCCATGAATGTCAACAAGTGTTTGGCCAATCTCACGTAAAATGGCTATCGTCACCATTTTCCCATTAATACGACAAATACTTTTACCTTGTGCTGTAATATCTCGACGCAAAATAAACATCTGATCTGAGACATCAATTCCAAGATCTTTTGCTTTTTCTACTGCCCTATTGCCCTCTTCAACGTGAAATAACCCTTCAATTTCAGCACGTTTCTCACCATATCGTACATAATCAGCCGATCCACGTCCACCTAGCAATAATCCAATAGCATCAATGATAATCGATTTACCTGCACCTGTTTCACCAGTTATGACCGTTAGCCCTTTTTGAAAAGGAACGGTTAATTGATCAATTATGGCAAAATGTTTGATCGATAGTTCGACTAACACACCTTCACCACCCTTAAAGCATTTCTAAAAATCTTTCCGTCAATGACAAACCTTTTTCCTTCGTCTTGCAAATAATGAGAATAGTATCATCTCCACAAATTGTTCCCATAATTTCAGACCAATCTAAATTATCAATTAAGGCACCGATCGCATTGGCATTCCCTGGTAATGTTTTCATGACAATCAAATTATCTGATCGATCAATACTAACAAAGCTATCCATAAGCGAGCGCTTTAGTTTTTGTAACGGATTAAAACGTTGGTCTGCAGGCAAGCTATATTTATATCGTCCGTCCATCATCGGCACCTTAACGAGATGTAGCTCTTTAATATCTCGAGAAACCGTAGCTTGTGTAACGTTATAACCAGCTTGTCTCAATTGTTCGACTAAATCATCCTGCGTTTCAACTTCACCATTCGTAATAATCTCTCGAATTTTAATATGACGCTGTCCTTTATTCATATCGTTTCACCTATCTCTTTTCATTTCTCACTACTACCATTATCTACATAAACGAACAAGAATACAATAAGAAAAACGCAGTGGTCTCTTTTCTGATTGGAGTGGTGCGCAGCCGTTATAAAGAAGTTGAGCTTTTCTGAAAGTGGGTTCTTCCAGAAGAATGTGTAACGTACTAAGTCGACGCCCACTACAAAGCCGCCTACATCCTCTTTGATTAGCCTTCGATGAATTTTCTCTACTTACCTTTTAATATAAAACACTTCTAAAATCTGATACAAAAAAATTTGTAGCGTCTTTTCTTAATAAAAAAGAAGTGCCTTAGCACCTCTTTCACAGCGATTTCAATTGTTCATGCGCGTGTTCCACAACTTCTTCAACAGAAATCCGATCACAAAGGAGCACGTTACTCATTTCCTCTACAGATTGTAGATGAAGAAGAAATTCAATATTTCCTTCTCCTCCTTTAATAGGAGAGTATTCCAACCCTAAAACGGAGTAGCCTTGCTTAAGAGAAAAGTCAATCATTCGTTTAACGACATCTTCGTGAATACTTGGATCACGAATGATTCCTTTCTTTCCAACTTGCTCACGCCCCGCCTCAAATTGAGGTTTAATGAGCGCCACAACATCACTCCCAGGTAGGAGAAGTGATTTTAACACAGGTAAAATTAACTTAATCGAGATAAACGAAACATCCATACAAGCAAATTGCGGAAGCCCTTTTTGCAAATCCGCGTGTTCTACATAACGAAAATTCGTGCGTTCCATGACGACAACACGCTTATCCTGCCTAAGCTTCCATGATAATTGGTTATAGCCGACATCAATCGCATAAACAGCTTTTGCCCCATTTTGTAAGGCGCAATCGGTAAAGCCTCCTGTTGAAGCTCCAATATCGATGACAAGCTTATCTTGAAGGGAAATCGGAAATACGTGAAGAGCCTTTTCTAATTTAAGCCCTCCCCGACTAACATATGGAATTGGATTTCCCTTTATTTCCAATGTGATCGAGCTATCGATTTTTACTCCTGGCTTATCAATCCTCTCTGTTCCAGAAAAGACGAGTCCAGCCATAATTGCACGCTTCGCCTTTTCCCTTGTTTCAAACAGTCCACGTTCAACAAGTAAAACATCAATACGTTCCTTCTTAGCCATTCACCTACGCCCTTTGTCTACGTTGTGGCAATAACGTTTGTAGTTGGTCAGCAACATTCGCTGAGGTTAAGCCAATCTCCTCAAGTAGCTCATTCACACTTCCATGCTCAATAAATTCATCAGGTATGCCCATCCGTTTCATCGATACCATAAATTGATTTTCTTGGAAAAACTCAAGTACAGCACTTCCAAAACCACCTTGTAATGCTGCCTCTTCAAGAGTAAGCACTGGAATGTTTAATTTTGCAATATCTCGGAGCATATTCTCATCTAACGGTTTAACGGAATTAGCATTAATGAGCTTAACCGAGAGACCTTGTGATTGCAATATACTTACCGCTTCATCAGCAACTGGTATCATCGTTGCAAACGTCAAAATGCAGGCATCTGTCCCTTCACGAAGAACCTCCCATTTTCCAATAGGTAGCTGCTGAAGCTGCTTGTCCATTTTCACACCATAACCATTTCCTCTTGGGTAACGAACTGCAATCGGACCACCGTCATATTGAGTTGCCGTATAGATCATGTGCTGAAGCTCATTTTCATCCTTAGGCATTAAGATTTTCATATTCGGAAGATGACGCAAATAAGCAATATCAAATACACCTTGATGCGTTTCACCATCCGCACCAACTAAGCCAGCTCGATCAATCGCAAATAGAACATTTAAATTTTGACGACATACATCATGCACAAGTTGATCGTAGCCTCGTTGTAGGAATGTCGAGTAAACAGCAAATACAGGCTTCATGCCCTGAGTCGCTAAACCTCCAGCCATTGTCGTAGCATGCTGTTCAGCAATTCCAACATCGAACATACGCTCAGGGAATTCCTTAGCAAATACATCGAGCTTTGTTCCTCCAGGCATTGCCGCAGTTAATGCCACAATTCGCTTATCTACACGAGCGATTGTTTTTAACGTTTCTGCAAACACTCCACTATAGCTTGGTGGTCCAGGCTTTTTTACCACTTCGCCAGATTCAATTTTATATGGGCCTAATCCGTGCCACGTACCTTTTGCATCTAGCTCAGCTGGCTTGTAGCCTTTCCCTTTTTTCGTCAAAACATGAATGAGTACAGGTCCTTTAGTCTTTTTCGCATATTTCATATTCTCAGCCAAGTCCTCTAAGTCATGACCATCAACTGGTCCTAAGTAAGTGAAGCCTAATTCCTCAAAGAAAATACCCGATACTAATAAATATTTCAGGCTATCCTTTACACGTTCAGCTGTTGAAGCAATTTTTCCACCAAAAGCCGGAATCTTCTTGATTAATTGCTCTAGCTCTTCTTTTGCTTTTTTATATTTTCCAGCCGTACGCAGTCTTCCAAGTACATTATGAAGGGCGCCAACGTTCGGCGCAATTGACATTTCATTATCATTTAAGACGACAATTAAATCTGTTTGCTCATGTCCAATATGATTCAGCGCCTCAAGTGCCATTCCACCTGTTAGTGCACCATCACCAATAATGGCAACAACAGATTCATCCGTACCTTTTATATCACGCGCTGTCGCCATTCCCATCGCAGCAGACAAAGAAGTTGAACTATGACCGGTCTCCCAAACGTCATGGTCACTTTCATTACGCTTCGGAAAACCACATAATCCTTTATATTGACGAAGTTGGTCAAATTGACCGGCTCTTCCAGTTAGTATTTTGTGAACATATGCTTGGTGTCCAACATCCCAAATGAACTTGTCTTTAGGGCTTTCAAATAATTGATGGAGAATTAACGTTAGTTCCACAACACCTAAATTCGGCCCCAGATGTCCGCCAGTTACGGATAGTTTTTCAATCAAAAACTGTCTAATATCGTTTGCTAATTGCACAAGCTCTCCGTTCGAATAATGCTTTAATTCGCTTGGGTCTTTAAAGTCCTCTAGATTCATAAAGGAACCCTCACTTTCGAGTCAGTTTATCTTTTTTCTTTTTTCCATTGTTAGAAAATACTTTGATCTTTAATCTTACCTCTAAAACATATAATAATCTACCTACTTGGAAAATAATCGGTGTTGAATAATGAATCGCAAGTGTTTTACCTATCGCTTTGCCACCTACAGTTAAGGCTGCGACTACACTCGTAAATAATACCGAAATCACTAAGTATTGTACTGAAGCATCATGATATCCTAATTGTAAAGCAAATTGTATGACAACATATGCCGAGGCCGTTCCACTAATAATACCAGAAATATCACCGATCACATCATTACAAAAGTTCGCAAATCGGTCGGCATTCCTTGTTATTTGAACCGCTTGCCTCGCCCCTTTTAACCGTTCAGAAGCCATAGCATGAAACGGCTTCTCATCTGCCGCTGTTGCAGCTACACCTATTGTATCAAAGAACACACCTAAAATCACAATAATAAAGACAATCACCATACCGATCGCCCATGTCACTCCGCTTAAAATAAAAGTCGAGATGACTGAAAAAATAGCCGCTAGCACTAAAGTGATAACGGCAATCCATATACTCCAATGTATTGATTTCATAAAATACTTCATTTTAATTGATCGTCACCTTTTGCATCCATTATGTAAGAGAGTGGCCATTTAAAGAGTAAACTCTGTAGCTTAGGTCCAGTAGGATTTCCCACCTCAGTTCCAATGCGTCGCCGCACTGGAGGTTTCCCTTTAAACCGAGATTGACGCTGTCACCAGTCGTCAGACTAGATTACCACTTAGTCTACACTGCAATCCTCTTTAAATGTCGAGCGAACAGTCTAGGAGATTTCCTCAGCAATCCCGTGCCAATCTTTTATCCTCTTTTGCAGAGATGATTTCATATAGGTAAGATCGTCATTGTTGGCCGACAACAACGAATCTCTTGTTCTATAATCCCCTCACTCTCCACTCAAGGCAGGCTACGCTGCAGACGAGTCCCAACTCGCCTTACAGGTTCATACCCAATAACCTTACTCAACAAACATTGAACGGCTTTTTGGGCCTCCACAGTAAAAGGGTCATCGCCCACATGCCTTTGTGGATCGCCCTTTTACCTTTTCTCCCAGCTTAGACCCAAGGCTGGGCGCCTCAAGCCAAAACAAGGAGCTTCATCGATGTGCCCTTTGGCGGATTTTTAGGCCCGCCTTCAAGATTGGAGGACTGACTAGAATACTGCACCACTCTCGTATTAAACTAGTATATCACGTGTCAAGGTAAAAGCTCAATGGAAATGGATGGGCCTAATGATCACGGTTCGCAATATAATCTGTTAACCCAATCAATATAGAATGGTCGATATTTATACCGTATATATATTCTTTCGCTAACGACATATGCTCCGAAAGTTTCTCTTTCGCACCATCTAGTCCTAATAAATTAGGATATGTACTTTTGTTATTATCAACGTCGCTTCCCACTGGCTTGCCAATAACGGAGGCATCACCTTCAACATCCAATAGATCATCCTTGATTTGGAAGATGAGGCCTAATTCTTTTGAAAATTGGCGTAGCAGCTTACAATCATCCTCACTAGCTTCCGCTAAAATGGCACCTGCCATAACTGAGGCTGTTAGTAAATCGCCTGTTTTATGATGATGAATATATACGAGTTCATCAAGGGTTAATGATTGATCCTCACCTGCCATATCAGCTACTTGACCACCCACCATCCCTGCCGGACCAGCTGCACGTGAAATTTCATGAATTAGCTCCACTTTTTGCTTGTCAGTTGCATAGTCTTTATCTAAGGAAGAAAGTAACTGAAAGCTATATGTTAATAATGCATCACCAGCTAAAATGGCTAATGCTTCGCCAAACACTTTGTGATTCGTTGGCTTTCCTCTTCTTAAGTCATCATCATCCATTGCCGGAAGATCATCGTGGACTAACGAATATGTATGAATCATTTCAAGCGCACAAGCAACATCAATCCCTCGTTCGAGCGGAGCACCAAAGCTCTTTAACGTTGCAAACACAAAAGCTGGGCGAACTCTTTTTCCACCGGCATTTAAAGAATAGAGCATGGCCTTCTTCAGTTGTTCAGGTGCTTGTATAGCTTGAATCTGCTTAGGAAGCCGTTTTTCTACAAGTTGTTTACTTTGCTGTAAAAATGCACGTAGAGATGTCACGATGATTCGTCCTCCTGAAAGGCGAGTACTTCGACCTCACCATCCTCATGTAAAATCTGATCCATTTGTTTTTCAACCTTTTCGAGCTTCTCATGACAAAGCTTAGACAAGGTCATGCCCTCTTGAAACATCGCAATCGCTTCCTCCAAAGGTACGTCACCTTGCTCAAGCTTTTCAACAACTACTTCTAGTTCAGACATCGCTTCTTCAAATGTTTTATCCTTTTCCTCTGACATTGCTCTCTTCCTCCTCTAATAACGAGCTCACCTTTACAACGTGACAATGAACATACCCATCCTTCAAGCGGACGTTTAATGCCGAACCTTTTTTAACGCTTTTAACCGTTTTAATTAATGCTTTCTTGTCATCATAGGCCAAGTTATACCCACGTTCCATTAATCTTAACGGACTTAAAAGATGTAATTCATTTATTTTTTGTTCAAAAGGGTTTCGTTTACTCTTTAATAGTTCAATGAGCGATGATTTCAAACGATCTTTTAATCCTTTCTGCTCTTGTATAGCCTTATCTAACTTTCGCTCTGGATGGGCAGAAAGTAGCCTTTGATCGAGCTTGTCTAATAAATGCCCTGGCTCTAACAACCGTGCTGACATTCCTCTTTTTAACTTATCCAAAGCAACATCAAGCTGCTGCTCCTTTTGTTTCACTAACTGTTCGGGATAGCGAAAAGCATACGAATGAACTAAGCGCTCATGACGAGATTTTTCCCGGAAAATGGTGTCGTTCATTCGCTGGAACAGTCGAGTTGATAAGCTTTTCACATGGCGATTTAGCTCATTTACATCCGGTACGGCAAGCTCAGCTGCTCCAGTAGGGGTAGGAGCACGAAGATCAGCTACAAAGTCACTAATCGTATAATCCGTTTCATGACCGACTGCTGAAATAATTGGCACTTGGGCAGAAGCAATTGCCCTTGCCACTCCTTCATCATTAAATGCCCACAGCTCTTCTATCGAACCTCCTCCACGACCTACTATTAACACATCAAAGCAGTTAGCGATATCTACTCGTTCAATCGCATTCTTAATAGAGGTCGGAGCTTGATCACCTTGAACGAGCACTGGTAGTAACGTTACTTGCGCAAGTGGATAGCGCCGTTTTAAAGTCGTCACAATATCACGAATAGCAGCCCCTGTTGGTGAGGTTATTACGGCAATCCGATTCGGGAATCGTGGTAATTCCTTCTTTCTTGATTCAGCAAATAACCCTTCACGTTCTAACAGCTTCTTCAGTTCCTCATATGCAAGGAATAGACTCCCTATTCCATCAGGTTGCATTTCCTTAGCATATAGCTGGTATTGTCCATAAGGCTCATATACATTGATTTCTCCTCGGATTAATACCTTCATTCCGCTTTCTGGTTTAAAGGTAAGAAAGCGGTTATGTCCAGCAAACATGACCGCTTGCACACGAGAATTTTCATCCTTGACCGTAAAGTATAAATGTCCACGACTATGACGCTTCACATTTGAGAGCTCTCCTCTGAGCCACACACTTTGTAAAACAGGATCATATTCAAATTGATTTTTGATGTAGCGTGTTAATTCCGTAATCGTATAAATGGATTCAACGGACATACGTTCACCTATTTCCGCTTTTGTGCAGATTGTATCGTATTTTCTAAGAGCATTGTTATCGTCATCGGCCCAACTCCACCTGGTACAGGTGTAAGATAAGAAGCCTTTTCTTTCACGTCATCAAAATCAACGTCCCCACATAATTTACCATCTACACGATTTATACCGACATCTACGACAACTGCCCCATCTTTAACATCATCAGCTTTAATAAATTTTGGACGACCAACAGCAACAATTAGAATATCTGCTTGAGTCGTTAGCCCTCTCATATCCTTCGTACGTGAATGGCAATATGTAACGGTTGCATTCTCATTTAATAGTAATTGTCCGACTGGTTTTCCAACAATATTGCTACGCCCAACAACAACAACATGCTGACCCTCAAGTTGCAATTTAGCCTCTTTCATCATCTCTACGACACCATAAGGGGTACAAGGCAAAAACGTATCCTCACCTGTCATCATTTTCCCAATACTAATTGGATGAAACCCGTCTACATCTTTTTCTGGAGCAATCCTTTCAATGACAGCCTGTTCTGTAATATGTTTAGGTAATGGTAGTTGGACCAGAATCCCATCAATAGCCGGGTCATTGTTTAGTAGATCGATCTCTTGAAGTAATTCTATCTCAGAAATACTTTCAGGACGTTCAATGAGCCTAGAATAAATACCGACATCAGCACAGGCTTTTTGTTTTGCCCTTACATATGTTTGCGATGCTGGATTTTCACCAATTAGAATAACCGCTAGTCCTGGAGTTACGTTTTGTTCAACTAAACCTTTAACTTTTGCTTTCATTTGTTCCCTTTTTTTAGCAGCTAACTCTTTACCATTTAATAGTTGTGCAGTCATCATTTACTCCCCCTTAATCGTTTCAAGCGCTTTTGAAAGGACACCATTCACAAATTTCCCAGATTCGTCCCCTCCAAATGCTTTCGCAAGCTCAATTCCTTCATTTAAAGTCACGTTGACAGGAATATCATCTATGTATTTCATTTCATATACCATCATCCGTACAATAGCACGATCGACGAGCCCCATTCGACTAATGGTCCAGCCTTGTAAGCTGTTCATAATAATCTCATCAATCTTAGCAATTTGTGTACTTGTCCCATTCACAAGCTCAAGAAAAAATTCACTTGGTTTTTCTTCTTCACCCACAACGCTTTCAATCGCTTGTTCCGTATCACTTTTTGCTAGATCCATTTGGTACAAAGCTTGTGCTGCTCGTAACCTTGCTACTCTTCGATTCATTTGTTTGACTCCTTTTACCGTAAACTTGCAGTTTGTTATGTTGATAGCATACCATGTTTTCTTTTCGAAGAACAACGTCTTTTACGCTTATATGCGAATTTTATCCATTGATGAACATGCAGCAATTATACTACTATTCCCTTATACCTCGTTCCAATTAAATAAGAAAAGAAGACAGCCTTAATCAATCTTCAAGGCTGTCTTACTTCTACTTCTATTATAGCTCATCTTGGTTTGCTTCAACCGTTTCAAACTGCACACCAACAACATGTACATTGACAGCTTGAACATCAATTGCTGTCATCGTTTGAAGTGCTTGCTTCACATTCGATTGAATCAAGTTCGCCACATCAGGTACGGATACACCATATGTAATGACGACCGATACATCGATTGTAATTCCTTCTTCTTCGAGTTCAACCTTAACCCCTTTACCGTGATTCTTTCGTCCGAGCTTTTCAGCTACACCTGTAGCAAAATTCCCTCGCATCGTTGCTACACCATCTACCTCAGAAGCAGCGATTCCAGCAATGACCTCAATCACTTCAGGAGAAATCTCAACCTTACCAAGCTCTGATTTTTGCTCTTCTAATTCCAAACTAGGATTTTCATTCATATTCTTCCCTCCTATTTATTTAATGATATAGCCATGACATCATGCTCTTCTAGAAATTTAGTATTAAAGTGCCCCGAAACAAACGTCTCATGCTGAAGTAATCGTAAATGGAAAGGAATGGTCGTTTCGACACCAGGCCCTTCAACTTCGAATTCTTCTAAAGCGCGAATCATTTTTGCAATAGCCTCTTCTCTCGTCGCACCATGTGTAATGACTTTCGCAATCATTGAATCATAATAAGGAGTAATCATGTAATCAGGGTAAGCGGCAGAATCAACACGTACCCCAAGTCCACCTGGAGCTAAATATTGGTTAATTCGACCAGGTGCAGGCATGAAGTTCTTTGCCGGGTTTTCGGCATTAATCCGACATTCAATCGACCAGCCTTGGAATGTAACATCCTCTTGCTTATACGTTAATTGTTCGCCACTCGCAACCCGGATTTGCTCCTTAATTAAATCAATTCCTGTTACCATCTCTGTCACCGGGTGCTCAACTTGAATACGTGTATTCATTTCCATAAAATAAAAATCGCCACTATTATGGTCATAAATAAATTCAACCGTTCCTGCCCCCGCATATTGAACAGCTTTAGCTGCGTTCACTGCAGCTTCTCCCATTTCTCTCCTTTTACTTTCGGAAATAGCCGGCGACGGTGTTTCTTCAAGTAACTTCTGTAGTCTACGTTGAATACTACAATCACGCTCTCCTAAATGGATTGTATTACCATGTAAATCAGCTAATACTTGAATTTCAACATGACGGAAATCCTCGATGTATTTTTCTATATAAATACCTGGATTTCCAAAGTTAGTAGCTGCTTCCTGCTGAGTAATGTTCATTCCTTTTTTCAATTCTTCTGGTGTACGTGCAACGCGAATTCCTTTACCGCCACCACCAGCGGTTGCTTTAATAATAACAGGAAAGCCGATCTCATTTGCCACCTTCAAGCCGTCTTCAACAGTTTCAACAATTCCATTTGAACCAGGAACAATTGGAACACCAGCTTTTTCCATTGTCTTACGTGCAACATCTTTTGTTCCCATTTGACTAATCGCATTAGGACTTGGACCTATAAATGTTATATTACACGCTGCACAAATTTCAGCAAAATCAGCATTTTCAGCTAAAAATCCATACCCTGGATGAATCGCATCTGTTTCCGTTAACGTCGCCACACTCATAATATTCGTTACATTTAAATAGCTTTGATTTGCTGCGGTCGGACCAATACAATAAGCCTCATCTGCTAAGCGTACGTGTAACGAATCTTTGTCCGCTTCCGAATAAACAGCGACTGTTTCAATATTCATTTCCCGACAAGCGCGGATGATTCTGACCGCAATCTCCCCTCGATTGGCAATTAAAACTTTTCTAATCATCTGTTCTCTCTCCTATACTAAGCAGGCTCGACTACGAATAGTGGTTGGCCGTATTCAACAAGTTCACCATTTTCAGCTAAAATTTCAACAACCTTCCCACTTACTTCTGCTTCAATTTCGTTCATTAATTTCATTGCTTCAACGATACAGACAACTGAGTTTGCTTGCACTTGATCTCCCGTTTGTACATAAGGATCTGAGTCAGGTGATGGAGATGAATAAAAGGTCCCTACCATTGGTGAAGTGATCGTATGTAAGTTAGCATTTGTTGCTTGAACTGGCGCTTTTTCTCCTCGAGCACTTTTCGAAGTTGAAGTTGCCTGTGTAGGTGTTGATTGTGCAATTGGTGCCTGAGTTTGCTGAACAGCAACTGGAGCTTGTTCGACTACTTGTAGCTCTTTTTGCTTTTTTAACACAAGCTTGGAGCCTTCTTGTTCAAACTTCAATTCATCGATATTTGAATCATCTAATGCTTTAATTAAATCTTTTAATTCATTTACTGTTAACATTGTAAACACTCCTTCTTCTTCCCATGCAGTACGCAACTTAATTATATATTTCAATTCATTCGACAAGCATGTTAGAAAAACCTGCCTATCAAATCAATTGTTATTTTATTCTTCCTCATGAACCTCTACTTCTGTTGTACGAGGTGTATAGTCTTTTTTATATTGACGGAAAACAGGGAATTCTGATAAGTTCTCAGGAATCTTACCATCTTCAAGTAAAATGATTTTGACTATATTTTTATTTCGAGCCATGTGATATTTATCTCCGTACTCATTTTCTTGCGTATATTTCTTTAGGCTTTGATAATCGTCCTCTTGAATGGACACTTTATATATACCTTCATCCGCATCTTCAATTTGCTGTTCAAAACCAATTTCAAATTCAACAATTTGGATGTGATCATTTTTCATATTACGCGTTTGCTCTAGTACGGCTTTCGCTCCTTCAGTTAAATCATTCCATTCCATTTCATAATCGCTCCTCATTATATGATCTTTGCGTATTATATCAAAGAACGCACCATCAGTCACCTTTTGATAAGAAAAATACGGTAGCGTCTTTTCGAATTCGCCTACTTCTTCCTCAGTTCTTCCCTAATTTTCTTCTGCAACATTTATAAATTCTTAATTACGTCATGTGCAATCGTTAAAGTCAAAGAAAAAGAGTCCTATCTCACTACTTAATAGATAGAACTCTTCTTCATTTTATACATTTCATCATTACTTATTCATGCCTGTATGTCCCACCGCAATACTCGTTTCATCTAAATTAAGGTTCAATTGTGAAATCGTTAATTGTAGTAATTCATTTGCTTGCTCACGAGAAAGTTCCTCTGATTGTACAAGAACTCTAACCTGCTCCTGATCAGCCAAAACAAGTGCATCATCAAACCCTTTTGCCATAATGAGTTGTTCTAAAATGACTTCATCATTTTGAAGCTGATGTAGATCTGCTTCCAATTGATGTGCATCAGCTTTTTCTTCTGCTGTAGCCTCTTCTGAAGCACGAATTTTTGTGTATTCTTCTTTTAAGCGATCTCGATTTGCCTGTACTTCCATTCGAATCGTCGTAAATGCTTCATTCGTTGAAATTGTTGAAATCTCTCCATATTCTCCTTCTTCTATTGCTACATCTATCTCATCAGCGATATTGCCTAAGACGGCATTCACGTCATCACTTTCTAGCTCTAAATCTTCTTGATCACTTATTTCATTCTCATCGCCGTCTTGCAGTTCATCCCCTTCGAGATCCTCATCAGAATAGGCGAAATCATTTTGTCCTGGATCAGTTGGGATGACATAATACACGGATAAGACAATAATTAAGCTAAGCATTGTTAATAACCAAACTGTTTGTTTTTTCAAGACCATTAAGAGCCCTCCTTAGTTTTTTTCGGCATAACCGAAATGCGATGTGATGGTACATCTAATACACGACTCACTGCTTCAATCACTTGACTCTTCGAATTTGCATTTTCAACACCTTGTGCAACAACGAGCACCCCTCTTACTTCTGGTTTTTCTTTATGAATAAGGATTGGAACTTCCTTATCACCTTCTCGAATAATAACAACTTGTTCTTCTCTCGTGCGATCATCAACCGTTCTCTTTCCACCTTCTCGATCCGTTTCATCTGTCAGTTGTTCTTTTGTGACACTGTCCCTTTCATAGACAGATCGTTCTGTTTCAGCTAAATTCACCATGACCGAAACATCAGACAATCCAATCATTTGTTCCAGTAACTCTTTTAATTGATTTTCATAACGCATTTCATAGCCTTCCATCGAATTAGGTTCTGCTGACCTGTCCCGTTTAAAAGCTTCTTCAACCTCGTCTACATCCTCACTTTCGTTATAAACAGGCAAAGCTTCATCCGTTTCATTTTGATCAGACATAAGGTTTCCCATAATCATTAGGGCAACACCTAAGCAGCCAAGAAGGACTAGATAATGGAGAGGGAGACGTCGGTTTTTTCCATTATTGGATTTTTTCATTAATGATTGGAGCCACTTCTGATCCTTTTCTTCATTCTGCTTCACTTTGCTTGTTTCCCCCCTTCCCACGCGACTTGAATCTTTTCTTTTGGCACATCCCAATTGTGAGCAAGAAATTGTTGAACATCTGCTAATGATTCGAATTCTTGTTGCTCGTCATCATCGATTTGATTCGATTCGGTAATATCAATGCGAATCGGTTGAACAGTCTCAACACTAGCGTCAGATTCAGACTGTTCCTCTTCTAGCTCTGTATAAACGAATGTATGGATGACTTCTAATGAGTCAATGGCATCTTGAATCGTTTCTGGCTCACCCTCCCACAGTAGTTCAACCTCTATACTCGCTATTTCCAAATCGTATCCCTCTCGCAATTCATCTTTAACTTGATTCTCCAATTGGACAGCCATCTGTTCAGAAATATATGCACGTTGTCCCAACTCTATCTCTTTTTTTTGCAAATTTATTGCTTCTTGGACTACTTTTTCTGTTTCATCTGTCTGAACAGACAATGAAACGAGCCATTCATCCACATCTTCTGTGAAAATAGATAATAGTGGCTGTAGCATAGCGACTAATAATAATAGCCCAACAACAAGCTTCACATAACGCTGAATATGAGAGTTCGGTAGCATCAGCTCCAATATCGTTGCCAACAAAATAATAAGAATAATGGTCGTTAACCAGCCTGTTAAACTTTCCATTTCACTCCCTCCTCACTTTTTATGGTGACCTCTTAATTTGTACTTTTTCAGTTACCTCCCTCACCTCATCATCAGCGACACATTTCCAGCCGCAATCATAATCGTAATAGCTAAAAAGAACATCAGACAAACAACGGCAAGTGCAGCAAAGACAAACATAACCGCTTTTCCTATAATCGATAAACATTCAATAATAGGCCCACCACCAAGTGGCTGTAAAACAGCGGCTGATAAGTTGAAGATAATTGCGAGTGAAAGCACCTTCATCGCCGGAAATGCACAAAGCATGAGTAAAATCCCTAATCCTGCTAGTCCAATTGTATTTTTCAATAATAGCGAGGCGCTCATGACTGTATCCGCAGCATCTGTAAACATCCGACCAACGACTGGAACTAAATTCCCTGCTAAAAACTTAGCCGTTCTTACCGTCACACCATCTGAAACGGCTGTAGCTGCTCCTTGAACTGAAATGACACCAAGAAAAATGGTTAGAAAGATACCTAATGAACCAACCGCTATATTTCGTAAGAACGTAGCAAGCTTGGACACTTTGTAATGGTCTGTTAACGTACTAACAATACTTAATACGGCCGACAAAAATAAAAGTGGTAGAACGATTTTTTGAATGAAAAACCCACTCATGTTTACTAAAAAAATAATTAAAGGGTGAAATAGTGCTGCTGTCGTTATATTACCAATTGCCGCCATCATCGCAAGCATGAGTGGAAGCAGAGCTATCATAAAATGAATCATTGAATTAACAGCGTCTGTGGCATACGTAATAGCTACTCGGAAACTATTTAATGCAATAATCATTAAAACCATATACGTAATGGCATAAGCGACCTTACTAACGGTCTGTTTCTCAAATGCATTTTGAAGAGATTGGAGAATCATGCAAAAGACTGTCAATAAAATAAGAGATCCTAACAATTTTCCATTTACGACTAATTCATGTAGTAAATATTTCACAAAGCCAATGCCCCAGTCCTTAAAGGAGAATTGCTTGTCCCCTTTAATAAAATCCATAAAGGAACCCTTTTGACTTTCGGGGAGAAATCCCCCATATTCCGTTGAAATTTCCTCCCAATATTCGATTACTTCATCTAGTTGTAAGTTCTCTACTTGACGCTCAATGAAACCTTCTTCATTAAAAGGTTCTGCTTCAGCGAAGGTCATAACTGGGAAACATGTTACAACGAATAGAAGGACAATGAGAAAGAAACCAACTCGCTTCAACAAAGAACACCTCAACCTTCTTTTTAGGTTGGTAATAATGACAACACCATCTCAATGACAGCTGTTAAAATCGGAATAGCAAGCACAAGTATTAAAATTTTCCCCGCTAATTCAATTTTTGAAGCAATAGCAGCTTGTCCAGCGTCTTTAGCTATTTGAGAACCAAACTCTGCGATATAGGCAATACCGATAATTTTTAGGATTGTTTGCAAATACATCATATTAAGATCAGCTCGTTCTGCTATTCCTTCAAGCATCTCGATGATTTTGACAATCTCATCAATGAGAAATAGAAAGATTAATACACCAACAAAGACTGTCAGCATAAAGGCAAACATCGGCTTTTGTTCCTTCACAACTAGGGCTAGGAAAGTTGCGATTAACCCTAACCCAACAATTTGAATAATATCAATCGCCACTCACCTCACCCTTGAAACAAAAACACACCTCTGATTTTCTGAAATAAATCATCAACAATTGTTGCAACCATATATAGAACGACGACAAACCCAATTAGGGTGACCCAATGTGCCCAATCTTCTTTCCCCATCTGCTTCAATACCGTGTGAATCATCGCGACGACGATGCCAATTCCAGCAATTTGAAAGATGGTGTTCACATCATACATCACAACCTCTCCTCCTTCTTACACCAATAGGATGACAACTAGTAAGCCTGCTAAAAAGCCTAAGCTTTTTACCATCTTTTCATAACGATGTTGCCTCTCGCGTGCTTCTTGCTCCTCTCTTGCCAGATGAGCTAACGTTAAATGAATTTGCTTTTGTTGCTGATCACGATCATGCTGTCCGAGTGTCGCTCCAAATTGTAGCATCACTTCACGTTCACTATCTAAAAGAGCCGTCCTAGGCCAAACAACATCAATACTTGCTTGCCACGCCTCAAAGGCGCTATGCTCTTGCTCTAGTAGCTTTTCTGAAAACGATTGAAACACTGTACTAACTGGCTTAGGTAGCTGCTTAGCAATATGATCAGCAGCTTGAGCTAACGGTGTTAACCCATACATCATCTCTGCTTCCAATGACTGAACAGCTACTTTTAGTTGTCTTAATTGTTTAGGCCTATCACTTAAACGCTTAGCATACTCAAAACCAATCCACGTAGTGACAAGGATTATCATGAGAGAACCGATCCATCTCACGTCACACTCACCAAATCTTTCTTATATTGATTTCGAATTCGCTTAATTTCACCAGGTTTTTGAGTACGAGTTAATTCAACACAACGTTCAAACGCACTCATTTCAAATAAAGGCCTTAAGGTTGGACGCTTCTCAACATCCTCCAATGAGTATCCATGGGCGGTCGTCATCACTTTTACTCCTGCATGAAGTGCCTCTTGGACGGCTGTGACATCCTCTTCTCTTCCAATTTCATCAACGATTAAAACGTCGGGGCTCATCGAACGAATGAGCATCATCATTCCTTCTGCTTTCGGACATCCATCTAAAACGTCTACGCGAGCACCTAACTCAAGCTGCGGGACGCCCCTTAGACTCGCTGCAATTTCTGAACGTTCATCCACAATTCCAACTTTCAGCGCCGGAATGTGTCGTTTTTTTATTCCTTGACTAATGATTCTTGCTAAATCACGTAGCAGAGTTGTTTTACCTGTTTGCGGTGGTCCAATTAGTATCGTATTACACCAGCTTCCTTGATAAAGCTTGGATAGTAGTGGTTCAGCTGATCCAATTGCTTGCCGGGCAACTCGAATATTAAAGGAACTAATATCACGCAATGTTTTCACTGAACCTTTTTCTAAAATGACTTTACCAGCTAGTCCAACACGATGACCTCCTGCTATTGTGATAAACCCTCGACGTAGTTCTTCTTCAAAAGCATAAATCGAGTATTGGCTAAGCTGATTCATAACGAATTTCGCATCATCTGCTGAGACAACATATACTTTATCTTGTTGGCGTGGATAATAGGGAAGACCTGCTGATATGACTTCAAGAGGCTTGTTCATGCGTAAGCGTATTTCTTCTATTGTTGAGAAAACCGTTCGATCCATTTGCTTCAATAATTGTCTAACGGAATGGGGTAGGACTGAACTAATTTCTTGGATCATCGTCTTCTCCTCCTTTATTATTTTGCTAAACCAATCAAAATGAGCGTAACTCCCGAAGCAATGAAAGCAATCTTTATAAATGAGAGTTGATCTTTCATTCCAATTAAACCGATACTGATCGAAACAATTAGAATGGTTGGTCCAATAATGGCAAGAGCTGCATTAACCGCTATTGCCTTTTCTACACTGTTCAAGCGCAACATAAGAGCGGCAGCTGCTAATTCAATCAGCCCTGAGACAAGACGTAATCCAACCATTATTAACAGTGCAACTTCAATTGAAAAGAACCACGTTTTCACCACTTCACCCCTCACACTCACTTTGTACAACCTATGAGCTAAATCATAAATTCAGAACCTAAGAAAAAGGGATTTATCAAAAGGTCTTTTTTACCTTTTGATAAACCCCTAAAAACGATAAGAAAAAAACGCACAGCGCTTTTCTTCCAAGATTAAATATATCGAATTTCATCAATTCTTATAAAAAAAGAGTTTCAAAAGGGTTTAGAACACCTTTTGAAACTCTTCTATCACAACTACGCACGTGAAACATATGCACTGCTACGTGTATCAATAATGAGAACATCACCTTGGTTGACAAAGAAAGGAACTTGGACGGTTAAGCCCGTTTCAACAGTTGCAGGCTTCGTTCCTCCTGACGCGGTGTCCCCTTTAATACCTGGTTCTGTTTCTGTCACTTCTAATTCAACCGTATTAGGAACCTCTACGCCTAACGTCTCACCTTCATAGCTTATAATTTGAACTTCCATGTTTTCCTTTAGGAATTGAAGCTCGTGCTCAATCTGCTCTGTTGCCAGCTCAATTTGATCATACGTTTCGTTATCCATAAACGCATGCATGTCACCATTCGCATATAAATATTGCATACGACGATTTTCAATATGTGCCTTCGATACTTTCTCTCCTGCACGAAAAGTCTTCTCTTGAACCGATCCAGTACGTAAATTACGTAGCTTTGAACGAACAAATGCCGCCCCTTTTCCCGGTTTGACATGTTGGAATTCCATCACTTGCCAAATTCCACCATCCACTTCAATCGTTAAACCTGTTTTAAAATCATTAACTGAAATCATTCTTTATTCCTCCATATTCCGAGCTTTGACATGACATCACGTTATCTACTATACCACAGCTTGGAAAAACTTTCTCTGTCATTTTATTTACTTACCGACATAAATGAGTTCTTTCGTTGAATGAGTAAATGAACGATTTCCGTCTGCTGTAATTAACGTATCATCCTCAATTCGCGTTCCACCTACACCAGCTATATAGATCCCAGGCTCAACGGTCACAATCATTCCTGGCTTTAAAACTGTTTTCGACATTTTTGATAAGCGTGGTCCTTCATGTACTTCCATCCCAAGACCATGACCTGTTGAATGTCCAAAGTAAGCGCCATACCCTTTTTCCTCAATGTAATCACGTGTTAGGGCATCAGCCTCTTTACCAGTCAATCCTGGCTTAATACCTTCCATTCCTTTTAATTGTGCTTGCAATACCGTATTATAAATTTCTTTTAATTGATCATTAATCGATCCTACAGCAACAGTACGTGTCATATCAGAGCAATAACCATTTAACAATGCCCCAAAATCGAGAGTCACGAGCTCTCCTAATTCTATTACTTTCTCACTTGCCACCCCATGAGGCAATGCTGAACGATAACCTGAAGCAACAATCATATCAAATGATGAGCTCGTCGCCCCCTCTTTACGCATAAAGAACTCTAATTCATTCGCTACCTCGACTTCTTTTAAACCTGGACGAATGTAAGAAATGATATGTTCAAAGGCTGCATCAGCAATATTCGCTGCTACTTGTACTCTTTGAATTTCAGTTGCATCTTTCGTTAAGCGAAGCTCTTCTACAAGTCCACTAACTGGTACAAGCGTTGCATCAACGAGTGCTTGATGATATAGCTGGTAGTATTCATATGTAATATGTGATTGCTCAAATCCAAGCTTCTTCACCTTATATTTCTGACATTGTTTTGCCACTTCAGCAAATATTGGACCAGTATGTTCAACAATCTCAAACCCTTTTGCCTGCTCCTTCGCCTGTTCCACATAACGAAAATCAGTTATAAAGATTGCTTCCTTATTTGTAATAAGAGCAACACCTGCTGTTCCTGTGAAGTTGGCCATGTATCGCCGATTATACGAGCTTGTAATGAGGAGCGCCTCAATGTCATGCTCGCTAAATTGTTCACGTAACGCTTCAAGTCTACTCATTCGACCTCTCCTTCCAACAATGCTAATAACGCTAGCTCATACCCTTTAAATCCTAGACCAACGATTTGCCCTTTCGCTACAGCTGCTGTTACGGAGTGCTGACGAAAGGATTCTCTTGCATGAACATTTGAAATGTGCACTTCCATCACAGGAACAGACACACTCGCAATTGCATCACGAATCGCATAACTATAATGTGTATAGGCACCTGGATTTATAATCATACTTATGTTCTTATCACCAGCTTCATGAATCCAATCAATGATTTGCCCTTCACTATTCGATTGAAAGCAATGAACCTCACATGAATGCTGCTTCCCCTTCATTTCAATAAACTCTTCTAAGTCTGCTAACGTTTTATGCCCGTATACATCTGGCTCTCGTAAGCCTAAACGATTTAAATTCGGGCCATTAATGACATAAATACGCTTCAAAAGGTCTCTCTCCCCTCATACAATCATTTCTTATCATTGTACCATATTTGAGTGAGGTCCTTCCTTATAATGGACATTGAAAAAATTTAAAAACAGAGGCCACTGAAAAAATACAAATCCACTTTTTCAGTGCTTGTTATTTTTGCCTTTCTTCTGCATACTGAAAAGAAATTGAATAGCCTATAAATGTTCCATATAAGACGTATAGGCATATAGATGTAATAATCGTATTAAAATCAAGGTTTTGAACAGACTTCAATCCTGGAAAAATCGGATTTAACAAAAAGAAAACAATCACCCATAATACTAGCCCGTATACAACCCCTGCCCACATACTATTAACCTTTTGTAAGAGCAGCTTGTATAAAAAAGCAATCCCAATCGACAATACTGATATCAAACCAATTCCAACTAATTGGCCGATATATGTATCTTTCCACTCACCTAAAACAAAAGGCATTAGTGCTAAAGCTGGGCCTACACGAATAAACTTAAAATAAAAAGCAAAATAACCAACTAATGACCAAATCAACCCACCAAAAAAGCCAATTACAGCGACTTTTGCTGCAAATGACATCTGTTGTTCCATTGTTTGTTTCTCCATATTCAACACCTCCACAAATAGTATGTCCCATTAATGAGTAGTCCCATTCGAAATGATTAAAGTTCCATCATAACGGGTATAGTGTGAAAGGAAGTCCTAGTTGAAAAATAGAGGGAATTCGATGTAAGATGTAGAATACAGATTATAAAATAATAGGCTTGGACACATCGTAGATACGTTTATTAACGTTTGGAGGTGGATTAAATGAATTCCATAATGAAGTTTATTTTGCCGATCATTATCGGACTTTCTATTGTTGGACTGGTCATCTCACTTTTTAACCCTCTTGCTTTATTAAGACAGCTGCTTTGGGTTATTGTAATCGCTGGACTTATCTTCTTCATCTATCGATTGGTCATGTCTAGACGTTATGGAACACCACTATTCCCATCACGTTCCGGCCCAACTAGAGCCCAAATTCGCAAGGCAAAGAAAACAAGCCAGCATCACAACAAACAACATCCATCTAAACGACAAGCAAATGTTCAACCAATCCGGTCAAAAAAGAAACCGGAACCACTGATTCGCAAAAAAAGACCGGATCATAATTTTAAAGTCATAGAAGGTAAGAAAAACAAGAAAAAAAATCGCGCTTTATTTTAAATAAATAAAACGCGGCAGCTCCAATTTTAGCTAATGTCGTGTTGACCTACAACCATTTAAGAATGTCTGAAAGTAGAACACTTTCAGACATTTTTATAATGAACAAAACCATTGCTTGTCAAATTTCAATTTCTTCCCTTTATCACCCATTCATTTATGTGTCCCTCATCTTAGTAAGCCCAACTCCGTAAAAACTGCTCTGTTTCAGCTCTCCCTAAATGAACTAATTCTTTTTTTTGCCCATCTGTTAGTTCAAAATCTGTTGCTTTTACATCTATAACCGGAATAAAAACAACATTTTTAGCATGCTGATCATCAATATAACGGAGGTCATGCGCATTACTCATCGTTTCAAACAATGCACGATACATATCAATTGCATTATTCATCTTATTTTTCGGTAATTGATTAATTTCAGGTGTGAGCTGAAAACCTATGACTGGCTTACGGTACTTTTTAATTTTGCCATTGCGAAATAAAAACATTGGAAAGTTACTTAATATCCCACCATCAACAACATAAGACGGCTTCCTACTACTACCACGACTATATATTTTCACCGGTTCAAAGAAAAACGGAATGCTGCAACTCATTCGAACTGCTCTTGCAACCGAAAATTTTTCTGCTATGACACCATATTGCTTTAGATCATCTGGCAAGACTACCAATCGACCGCGTGTTAAATCAGATGCAATCAATTTCAATGATCCATTAGGTAAGTCTGCAAACGTCCTAACACCTTTTTTAGCTAACGCCTCTTTTAACCACTTTTCTAATGCATCACCACGATAGAGGCCAAATTTAAAATACAGATGAATCCATTTCGCTATTGGAAACGGAAGTAAAGACATTCTTTCGTCTTTGAAGGTTTCTACATCTAATTCATCTAGCAAAGAATATAATTCTTCACTTGTATATCCTGATTTAATTAGGGCTGCTACTAATGAGCCGGCACTTGTACCCGCAACATGATCAAACTCAAACCCCTTTTCCTCCATTACTTGCACGGCTCCAATGAACGAAAAGGCTTTAACGCCTCCACCAGCAAAAACACCATCTACCTTCATCTTCACATCGCCTCCTATTAAAGACTATGTCAGATTTCTGATAAATGGTGCTCTTTTCGTATAGAAAATTCATATTCTTATTGGTTTTGTCGTTGAATTTCTTTTAGTTGGTCTAATCGCTTTTTATCTTCCTCAAAAAATTGCACTAAATCACCAATTCGATCAATCGCATCCCAACTTAGATGGTGCTCAATACCTTCGACATCTTGATAAATAAACTCATCATCGACACCGATAATTCTTAAAAAATTTTCCAATAGTTCATGACGATACACGAGACGCTTCCCGACTTTTTTCCCTTTGTTCGTCAAGACTAGCCCTCGATAACGTTCATAAATTAAATAGTCATTTTTGTCTAGTTTCTGAACCATTTTTGTTACTGATGAAGGGTGAACCTCTAATGCCTCTGCAATATCAGATACTCGTGCATATCCTTTATCTTCTATTAAAATATATATTCTCTCTAAATAATCTTCCATACTAGGTGTTGGCATTGTGTCCCCTCCAATTTTCTTCATGCAATGTTCACACCGTTAGCACGTGCATCATAGTCGTTATCATGCAACTCAAATGAACTGTTTATTGTGTCTCATCATTGCGTTATTACATAAAAGTATACCTCTCTTATTTTACACAATTAAGTGAACAAGGACAATGCAAAGGAGGGAATTAAGTAAAATACTCTACTTTCGCTTTCGGAAAAAATCGCTGGACAAATGATTCAAGTGTTTCTTTTAACGCACTAGCATCTTCGTTCTTGTATACATACTTACCTCGTCCGTACCTACCCCATTTATATTTACGTTCCTCTTCATTCATCTCCAATTTTGTTTTAGGATAACGTTTTTTAATCACATTTTTAGCCGTTTTCGTAAATCGATGCTGTATGAGCTCAAACGTCAAATCCTTTGTAGCATAAGGTGGCAAAATCGCTTCAAGTCGTTCAAACAAATCTAAATAGCCTTCCTTCCACTGCTCATGCAAAATTAGAGGAGCCACAATAAAACCTAACGGATAATCTGCTTTTGCGACCTTTCCAGCTGCTTCAATACGCTCTAAAAAGGAAGACGTACCCGGTTCAAATTTTTTAATCACATGATCAGAATTCACACTAAACCGAAAGCGTGTTTTCCCATTATGATTAGCATCTAATAAGTGATCAACATGGTGATACTTAGTTACAAAACGAAGCAAGCCATGATCCGTTTGACCAATATGTTCAATCGTTTTCTTTAACGTATGCGTTAAATGATCAATACCTACGATGTCTGATGTGCACGCTGCTTCAAAACGCGTTATCTCTGGTGCTCGTTCTTTAATATATTGGTCAGCTGCATCAAAAATTTCATCAACATTTACATACGTACGAATATATGGTTTACTGCCTAGAGTCGTTTGTAAATAGCAATAATGACAATGTCCCATACAGCCGGTGGCTAGTGGAATCGCATATTCAGCTGACGGCTTAGATGTATCAAACTTCAACGTTTTTCGAATTCCTATGACTAACGTTGATTTAGCATTACGGTATTGTTGAAGCTCATTATTACCTGGAATGTTCCGGACTTGATTATGTGAAGTCGTTTCACGTATTTCAACACCTTGCTTTTCAAACTTTTCTTTGAGTTGTCTTCCGAGTGGGTAGTCAAGTGCTTGAGGTTCAATATAAACAAGCTGTGGCTGAAATGGTTTCATTGTTGGAACCTACACCTTTCCTTTTTAATCATAGTGTAGACGTGCACTCACCTTTCAACCGTATTAAATAATGGTAAAGCAAAGTCCAGCATTGAATAAATGTGCAACAAACAAAAAAATCATATGATGAGAATTCTCACTCACCATATGATTAATGTAGCTTTTGAAATTAAGTTTGATCATTTTCTACCTATGTTTCAACAATCAGCCCGTTTGTTGAGTAGATAAGCATCCTACAAATCTATGCCGGGCGCTTCAATTACTAATAGATTTCCTTTGCATCTGCAGGTAATTTACTTACATGTTGCAGATATTCCATCATGTTCTTATCGTCACTAGCTGGATAAGTGTACGAAAGAGATTCTGCTACATCTCTTGCTAACGCCCGAAACAATTCACAGGTAATAAATACAGAGTCCCAAATATTTTCGTAACTGCCATCAGAATATGTTGCTTGATACATGTCCCAGTATGATTCGGGAAGAAACTTTTTGAAGTACTTTCCCATCTTCCCAGTTGATACTTGAAAATCATATTCAATTCCAATCCACCAATTGACCATCTCATCCAAAGATTCTCTTGTCGTATATTTAAACATTAACTTTGCATATGGCAACTCATCACGCCATATGCCTTTCGCAACGTTTTGTAAGCACCACCAAAAATTATTTGTACAACTATCGAATTGGCCTTCGGTTGGCTGTTTCACATGATAGTCTATATCCGAGGGAGAGGGGATTGATGGTAAAAAATTATCTTTATCTACTAACGGAATCGTAAGTTTATCTTTTCCATACTCTTCAAGCATTGTTTCTTTTGTTTGAAGTGTTAGGTCAATCCGGTTGCCATCCGTAAATAACATTAAATATGCATATCTACGTTCGAAATTCATATTTAATCCAATACCTCGATCAAGCTTATCTGGTTCTTGAACCATCAGCAAATCTCCAAATATATTTATCCAATTCTCATCCTCTATGAAGATAGAAGTTTCTGTTACCACATAAACGATATCGTAATCCTGAAAGATATCGTTTGGAACATTCGGATTAGTTCTCGAACCGTTCATATATACTGCCCGAATACGTTCATCTTCCGTAGCAGTATTTATTATTAAGTCCATCATTTCTTGTTCATTTCTCATTCAATATCCCTCCGTATGTCATAATGAATTTTTTTATAGAAAGTTGGTTCACAATGGAGGGGCTCGTGAATGATGTAAGCCTAATCTGTTATATGGAAGTTATAATTTATTGAATCTTTTTTTCATTCTAATTTCCCTTTCTTATTTAGAGATCTCTCTTATTATTTCAACATATGCACACCAATTCCCTCTTTAAGTATCACCTAAAGGTCATTTAACTCCGACTTTTTTACTGAAACCATAATCGTTTAAAGACATAAGTCGCCTTCTTTTAGTTTTTGATAAAGATTATCCAATTCTTCTTCCCCATCATTCCCGTGTTTACCTATTAGATAAACGATGATATAATAAAATTGACCTGTTAGGTAAGTAAAAAATCACAGAGGTGGTTATCATGCAATTAAAAATCTTGAATCTAGAACCTAAAAGGAGGGACGACATTTTAAATGCTGCACTAAAGGAATTTTCTATGAAGGGATTTGAGGATGCCTCGACAAATATTATTGCAAAAGAGGCTAGTATTTCAAAAGGGCTACTGTTCCACTATATAAATAGTAAAAAGGATCTTTTTCTATTCCTTTATGATTACTGCACTGACAAGATTAATAAAAAATATATTGATGTAATGAACTTTAATGAAAAAGATATTTTTGAAAGGCTTCGACAATCATATATACTCCAGATTGAGTTACTACAACAGTATCCTTGGATATTTGACTTTATTAAAATGACTAACATGACGAATTCCGATGAAATCAATAAAAAGCTAGAAGAAAGAGAGAATGAAAAGCTATCACGATGCCATAAGGAAATGTTTGAAATTGTTGATGAAACTAAATTCAGAGAAGGACTGAACCTTGAAAGATGCAAACAGCTTATTTTTTGGGCGAATGTTGGTTTTACAAATCAGATACTGGAAGATATTCGCAACTCAGAAATGACTGAATTAGATTATGACAAAGTGCTTACAGATCTAGATGGTTATCTTAATGAACTCAAGGAAATCTTTTATAAATGAATGTATCCCTGCTACTCAACTACTAATCGGGAAAGGAGTAACTATGTGTTCCCATAAAATAAGAACTTAAACTTTCTCTATGTTAGCCAATTAATGGTAACAGGCTCTTTTGAATTAGCATTCTACGGATACATGAAAATTAGAACTAATAGGGGGTTTCCAATGATCATTCATACAAAAAAGCAGCAAGTTGATAAGCCTGGTTCTTTAGACAGTGAACCACCAATGGGAAGCTGTTACAATGTTGAAGGACGTCGTGTGTTACTTGATCGTTTGGGGTCTGGAAGTCCAACAGTCGTATTCATACCAGCTGCTGGGATGATCGGACTTGATTACCTAAATATTCATCAGAAAATTAGTCAGTGTGCGACGTCCGTGATCTATGATCGATCAGGGACAGGCTGGAGCGATTACGTTAAGCTTCCTCGAAGTGCCCTTGAGGTTACCGATGAATTGCGGAATGTATTGAACACTGCTGGTGTTCCGGCCCCCTATCTGTTCGTTGGTCACTCGTTAGGTGGGATTTACGCACAGCAGTATGCACAACGATTTCCAGATGAGGTAGCCGGGATGATTTTGTTGGAACCGCCTCACGAGGACTTTCTCACGAATACACCAAAATTTAAAAAGCGTTACCTTCTCCAGCAGTGTTTTACTATCCTTCGGGCACTTTTAACTTACAAGAAATCCTTTCGTATTTTGTTTAATCAAATGTTTGCATCTTGGCCTGATGAAATCCGTGAATCACTAATTGACTATCATCTCAAAACGCTCTCAAAAACGTTGACAGAAAGAAAAAACTTAAACAGTGAACTCTATGAAGAGATACATAAAGGAGGAAACTTGCCGGATATCCCATTGATTGTATTTACAGCGATGGGAATTGACCCATTTATGACTCCGATCACGAGTGAATCATTTCTGCGTGATACACTTGATCCATTCAACAATATTAAACATACTGTTTACACAAAATTAGCAAATTCTGTTCCGCGTGGAGAACATCGTATCCTTAACAATGCTGGACATACCACGATTCATACTGACTGTCCAGATGAGCTGGTCGAAGCGATCAGGCATTTAATTAATACACATGAAGAAGGTACATCTGAATAGAGAATTATGATGGATCATCTAGGTCTTAAAATTGATCTAAATGGCGGAATAGAGGGATGATATGGCTCGTCAATCATTAATTCAAAAATTTGATAAGCAAGCAAAGAAATATAATAAAAGACGAAAAAATAATCATGGTTATAAGTTTCGTCAACAAATTTTTCAGGAAGCTGAAGGAAAAGTATTAGAAGTTTCAATTGGTTCTGGACTTAATTTCCCCTTCTATAATAGAAATATTCAATTGACAGGAATCGACTTTAGCCATGAAATGCTAAAAACAGCACGAAATGCTGCAAAAAATTATCCTTTTAAAACAACATTTATACAACACGATGTTGAATCTGTTGAGCTAAGCACAAACAGCTTTGATACTATCATATCATCTGCAAGTTTATGTGCTTATCAAGACCCTATACATGTTCTAAATAACTTTCAAAAGTGGTGTAAGCCAGAAGGGAAAATTCTTATGTTAGAGCATGGAATTTGCACAAGCAAAACTGTCGGATGGTTGCAAAAACTCTTGAATCCACTAATGCTCAAGCTTACAGGGTGTCACCAGGACAGAAACATTACTGACATCGTTAAAAAATCTAATTTAAAAATCACTCGGGAAGAACGTCACTTGGGAGGTTATTTATATCTGATATGGGCTAAACCATAAGCATTACATTCTATTTAAAATTTTTGGCTATTCTTTTAATTGATAAGCGCAACGATTGGGGAAACTAAATGTAAAAGAAATCCATACCAAGATTGCGCTTAGTATCTTCCAACCTCCAATTTTCTGAAAAAAACAAAAAACAACCACTTTAGTAAAGAATACGAAAGAGGTTGTTTTTATCAGACTTTGTTTCGAATTAGCAAACTTTAATTCAAAACTACAATTAACGACTTATTCTTAACCTACAAGCCACACTTCAATTGAGCACCGCAGCTTGTACACGTATTACAACCACCGATATCCTCAACCTGTCCTTCACGACAAACAGGACATGTATTACCTACTTCAGACCCATATGTGACATTCGTTGAACGAACTTCACTTATCGTGTTTACTAGTACGACTTTATTTTCTCTTTTTTCTTCTGCTTCTTCGGTTACATCATCAAATGTATTTTCCTCAGCCTTTAACGAAAGAACTTGTGTATCACGGCTACCATCGACATAAACCGTTCCACCTTTTGCCCCTCCACTATATAAGCGCTCATAAACACCTTGAACTTGCTCGACTGAATAACCACGAGGTGCGTTCACAGTTTTCGATAAGGAGCTATCTACCCAACGCTGAATGATACATTGGACATCTGCATGTGCTTCAGGTGATAATTCCATCGTCGAGACGAACCAATCAGGTAGCTTATTCGGATCCGCTTCAGGGTTAGCGCGTAAATATTCTTCAACAATCTCAGCCTTCACTTCGATAAATTTCCCAAGTCGTCCACTACGGAAATAGGAGAAAGAGAAATACGGTTCAAGTCCCGTTGACACTCCAACCATCGTACCTGTACTTCCTGTAGGGGCAACTGTTAATAAGTGTGAGTTTCGAATGCCATGCTCTACTACACCTTGGCGAATATCCTCAGGCATTTCCTTCATGTATCCAGTTTCAATAAATGCTTGTCGAAGCTGCTTCGTTTCCTCATCCGTTTCTCCAACTAAGAATGGGAAGCTTCCTTTTTCTTTTGCTAGCTCAATACTTGTACGATAAGCCGTCGTCGCAATCGTTTCAAAGATTTGATCAACTAGCTCATTCCCTTCTTGTGATCCATATACAGTTTCACAATAAATAAGAAGATCATGAAGCCCCATTACACCAAGACCAACACGACGTTCGCCTTTCGCTTGCTTCGTGTTCTCCTCTAAAAAATAAGGTGTCGCATCAATGACGTTATCCTGCATCCGAACACCAACTTGTACCGTTTCTTTCAGCTTTGTAAAATCAACTATTTTCGTCTCTCTATTGGCCATTTCAGCTAAGTTAATCGCAGCTAAATTACAAACAGAAAACGGAGCTAAAGGCTGCTCACCGCACGGATTCGTTGCTACGACCTTTTGGCCATATGCCTTCGCATTTGTTTTATCGTTGGCATTATCAATGAAGAAGATACCAGGTTCAGCACTATACGTTGCACAAATATTAATTAGCTTCCAAAGCTCCTTGGCGCGAATGACACGATATGTACGCACACCATAACCAAGCGCTTCCCACTCTCTTACATCTCCAATATCATGCCACTTCTCATTATAGTCCGCCATTTCAGCTTCTGAATAATTTTCCACATCAGGGAACCTCAAAGCATACTCTTCATCGTTCTCAACAGCTGACATAAATTCTTTCGTTAAACAAATCGAAATATTAGCCCCTGTTAAAAACTCAGAATTATTAACACTATATGTCCCACCTGTATGGAGTTTTTCTTCCGCTTCTTTAATCACCTTTGGATCAAAGCCACCTTGTCCATCAATCGCTTTGTAATTAACAATACCTTGATACATCGCTTCTTCTACTTCCGATAAAGGAGTGAACTTCAGTTTATCCTTAACTAGCTTTTGAATAAACAGATCTTCAGAGTTCTCAAGTAAGAAACGTAGAATACGTGGGTTTTGCATTTTAGAAATAATAAATTCCATAATGTCTGGGTGCCAGTCAGATAGCATAATCATTTGTGCTCCACGGCGAGAGCCACCTTGCTCGACTAAATGAGTTAATTTCGCAATATCGTCTAACCAAGATACAGATCCTGATGATTTCCCATTCACACCACGAGCTAACGTGTTACGAGGGCGTAATGTTGAACCATTTGTTCCAACACCACCACCACGACTCATTATTTCCATCACTTGCTTACGATGCTCAGAAATCCCTTCACGAGAATCCTTCACATACGGCATCACATAACAATTGAAATATGTGACATCTGTTTCAGCACCAGCACCGTACAACACACGTCCAGCAGGGATAAAATTAAGATCAACAAGCTGCTCGTAGAAACGATCAAATGACTGTTGCTGCTTCTCTTCTGTCACCTCAACAGAAGCTAAGCCTGTCGCATTACGCTTAGCAATTTGCTCATAATAAATTTCAAGTGGCTTTTCAACTGTATCAAGTGAGCGATATACGATACCTGATTCCGCTTCTTCTCCTTCTAATACACCACGAAACTCTTCATCAACTAACACCTTTGCTTGATTATTCACACGGTCTAACTCAAGGATAAAGCCATATCCTCTAGCAGGAAATTTCGGATCATCTTTTATCGTTAAGACAACAAAGTCCCCATCTTTTAATGTCTTTTTTTCTGTATCCTTAAATGTATATCGATCGAGCATAACGAGACGAGAAACACCCTTCTTCGTCATCGTCATATCTTCCGTAATCGGATGTACTTGCGGGAACAACTCAATATCCTCATTTAAGCGCTCAATATTAAGACGCATTACATTCGACATTGTCATAGCCATTCGCTTTTCCTCTCCTTCACATTCTAAAAAATAGATTCCAATTTTTATTCTTCGGTTAGCTTACCACATGTTACCTACTTTTATCAATATATTGTGTTCATAAATCTAACTTATACACCATATATAGTTACAAGGATCATTTTTAAAATTATTTGTCAACTTCAAAATTGCTAATTAGAAAGAGAACAAGGAAGATTTCAAGTAATTACTAAAGAAATTTGACGAAATTCGCCCCGATTTATTTGTTGCAAGATTTCAAATTTGCGCAACTCCAGTCCTATCACTCTCTTCATTCATCATCATTTTTAAATTGACAAAAAAAATTTTTTTTGTTCTCATTAAATGAAGATCACTAGTAATCTATTTCTAACCAATTTATCATTTTTATGGAGGTGTCCAATGGAGTATATAGCATTCAATCAGACCATGATAAAAAAAGAAGAACTGAGTATCCCTTTTGACGATCGGGGTTATTACTTTGGAGATGGTATTTATGAAGTTATTCGATTGTATAATGGAAAACCATTTGCCCTTGACGATCACTTGACACGATTAATAGAAAGTGCCGAAAAGCTTGATTTACCTACTCAGCAACGTGACTCAATTAAACAAACCATTTTAACACTTATTGAAAAAAACAAACCGATTGACGGCAGCATTTATATACAAATAACCCGTGGAAGTGAACCGCGAAATCACCTGTATTCTCGTGAAACCAAACCTACTGTTCTAGGTTTCATTCAGCCTCTTCCATCTAAAACTAAATCTGAGGCGAGGGTTTGGTTAGAGCCCGACATTCGCTGGTTACGTTGTGACATTAAATCAATAAATTTATTAGGAAATGTACTAGCAAAACGTAAAGCTGCAGACCACGGTTGTGATGAGGCGATTCTCCATCGCGACACGGTTTTAACAGAGGGGTCTTCTTCAAATGTTTTCTTAGTAAAAGATCAAGTGCTTTATACACACCCAGCTACAAACCTAATCCTAAATGGCATAACCCGTCAAATTATCATTCGCTTAGCAAAAGAACATGGATTAGACGTTATAGAAGAGCCATTCCCTTATGAAGTGTTAGAACATGCCGATGAAGCATTCCTTACTAGTACAATGGTAGAGGTCATGCCTATTACGGAAATAGAAGGAGAAATGAACGTAACGTTACCTATTGGCTCAATCACCAAGAAGTTACAAATGCTATTTAAAGAACAAGTACACTAAGAAAAACTGCGAAGCAGGAGGCCACTGAAAAAGTTTGGTTTTAACTTTTTCAGTGGCTTTGAAGTAATGTGCGTAGCCGTTGCCCGATTTTGAAAGCCTTGCAATGAGTGGGTTTCTCATAGCAAGGCGCGCAACGAGCGGAGCCATTACTCTTCCTTGAGTTACTAGAAAGGACTTTTTCAGTGACCTCCGAAGCAGTCTTTTCTTAGTTGCGTCGTGCGCAGTCGTTACTAATAGGGCTTGCGTTATCTGAAAATGCCCTTCTTGCACAGTAACGTGTCGTACGAACGAAGACGAGGCCCTCGAAGCGACTTACATTCATCTTGATTAAACTTCTTAGAATTTTCACTTTCTTATCCTTAAATAAATTAACGCGCGCATGAAGGAATTGTCAAACTTCCTGCGCACGTTCGTCAATTATTCACTTCCTATAATTCCACTCATCACGCTCGTAGCGGCTAGAAGCAATTTCTTGCACGACTGCTTCCTCCTCTTCTGTTAACGTATAAGGTTCAAGTTTAATATTTAATCCTTTTTCAAAGCCTCTTCTAAATGCCTCCTTTGCTTCATCTAACGTAATCGCTGTTTCCTTTAAGGCATTAATCGCAACAGCTTTATTTTTAAAATTCCGCTGCATCCGTTCGCGGACACGATCACTAGAATACAAAAAGAGATCGAACAGCTTGTCTTCATCGATATCCAATATGATGGAACCGTGCTGCAAGATGACGCCCTTTTGTCTCGTTTGGGCACTTCCCGCAACTTTACGTCCTTCGACGACAAGCTCATACCAAGATGGTGCATCAAAGCAAACAGCTGAGCGCGGGTTTTTTAACGCTTGTTTTTCCTCTTCTGTACGTGGAATAGCAAAATAAGCATCAAGTCCTACATGCTTAAATCCTTCTAATATCCCCGCAGAGATGATACGATATGCTTCTGTAACAGACTCTGGCATCTCTGGATGCTCTTCCGCTACAATGACGCTATACGTTAGCTCCTGATCGTGTAGAACTCCACGACCACCTGTTGGCCTTCTCACAAATCCTAAACCATATTCCTTCACTTTTGCTAGGTTGATCTCTTTTTCTACTTTTTGAAAATAACCAATCGACAACGTCGCAGGATTCCAGCCATAGAAGCGGATCGTCGGGGGGATGATTCCTTTACTATGCCACTCTAATAAAGCTTCATCTAATGCCATATTATATGCGGGGCTACGATAACCCGAATCAATAAATCTCCATGTTTCTGTCATGATACATCTCTTCTTTCCTTATTAAGCTGCTTCATATTCTATCAAAGCTTAAGGAAAATTGCTATGTACACAGCTTCATGTAACTGTCACATTTGACCAACCATCTAACATAAACGAACATTGCGTAATAGGACATAGGTCGATATAATATAAAAGAGTTTATATCTGCACGATTGAAAACTAGCAGGCAAAAGGAGTGTCATCTTTCAATGGATTTTATTTTATTCATTATTCTAGTTATTCTACTCGGTTTAACGATTTATTTCCGCTTTTTTCACACACCCAAATATTTAACACCACTTACGCAAGAAGATTTCATTAAAGGCTACAGAAAAGCTCAATTAATTGATGTCCGTGAACCACGAGAATTCGACGGGGGTCATATTCTTGGAGCAAGAAACATACCGATGTCCCAGCTTCGTCAACGTTTAAATGAAATTCGTAAAGATCAGCCTGTCTATTTATACTGTCAATCTGGAGCTCGTTGCAAACAAGCGGCACAAACATTAAAGAAGAAACACGGAGTGGAAAGCTTATACCATTTAAAGGGTGGCTTCAAAAAGTGGAGTGGAAAGATCAAAAAGAAACAACGTTAAGATGTACATCTTAACGTTGTTTCTTTTATCATTGATAAACCTGCTCCTGTTGCTGAGCATCCTCTGTAGGATCAATAGTGGAAGGAAGTTCTTTCCCTAGAAACTCAGCAATTGCTTGTCGGTTTTTTTCAAAATCAGGCTCTAAGACTAAACCTGCATGACTATAATGGTTATCTACATACGTATCATCTAATGGAATGCGCAACGTTTCAATCTCATCTGGTTGATTTAAAATAACATCAGACAGCAGACCTAATATTTCACGATTTCTTAAATTTGTTTGAATGTATGGCTGAACCGTTCCAACGACACTCGGTAAATTAGCTAACCCCGTCACACTAAACACTTCTTCTTTCAAAGCTGACAATACTTGCTGCTGCCTTCGAACTCGTCCAAAATCAGCTTCTGCATCAGCACGGAATCGAGCATATCCTAGCAGCTCCTTTCCATTGAGCTGCTGTAAGCCTTGCTCCAATTCAACGCCAATTTTCTCAGACATGTCACGCTCAACATCAATTTCGACTCCTGATGGCGCAAGAGCATCAACAGCTGCTTCAAACCCATCAAAATCGACAAGAGCATAGTAATGGAGGTCTATCCCGAAGTTGTGGTCAAGTGTCTCACGTAACAATTCAGCCCCACCAAAAAAATATGCCGTATTTACTTTATAATTACGATAGCCTGGAATTTCAACGTACGTATCACGCATAATGGAAACTAATTTAGCCGTATTTTCACTTGGATCAAACTGAGCTACCATAATCGTATCAGTTCGAGCTCGATTATCTTCCACTTCATCGATTCCAAGCAATAGTATATTGACCTTACCTAGATCATTCGGGACTGCACTGTTAAATTCCTCTGGTTCACGATCTTCTGTTAATCCAAGTTCAGCCTCGCTTGCTTTCATACTACGATAATATTCAATATAAACATAGCTAGCCACACTAAGGAAAATAAGAATCATCACGATAAATGTGCGAACAAACCATCTATTTCTTTTTTTTGTCTTTCGAACGTCTCTCCTCTTCATCACATTCCGTCCTTCTTATTCACATTAATTTTTTCATTCATTATTCTATCATACCATATTTTCGTCAAGATTATAGCAACAATGACAAATTACTAAGTTGCACATATAACTTATAACATTTACATATTCGTGCATACTAGTAATTATTAATTGGAACCGTTGTCACATTGTTAATAAGGAAGGATGATCGTTGATGGATATCGATATTCACTTTGATCAAAGCTGGAATCAATCATTTTTAGAACGACTGGATCAGGATGGACCTTGGTCCAATTGGGAGCTTTTTAAGCTTACATATGAGGCAGAAGAGCAGCAAATGATCCCGGAATTTAACGGTCTCGTTGCACCTAATCACCTACCACAGCTTTCCTTGTACTCTCATCAAATAGAAGTCGCCAATCGAGTTGTAGAAGAAATGAACGGAAAAGCGATTCTCGCAGACGAAGTCGGTTTAGGGAAAACAATCGAAGCAGGACTTATTTTAAAAGAATATATGGTACGCGGACTTGTGAAAAAAGCTCTCATTCTAACACCAGCATCACTCGTATCCCAATGGGCTCTGGAATTGAATACGAAGTTTCATATACCAGCCATTGCCCAGCAAAAAAAATCCTACGTCTGGGAGCAATGTGAAGTAGTCGTCGCTTCAATCGATACGGCAAAACGTCAACCACATCACGATATCGTTTTACAACAGCCCTATGACTTGGTGATCATCGATGAAGCTCATAAACTAAAAAATCCAAAAACGAAAAATTATGAGTTTGTCAAACGATTAAAGAAGAAATTCTGTCTATTATTAACCGCTACGCCCGTCCAAAATAAGCTAGAAGAAATATTCAATCTTGTTTCTCTACTAAAACCTGGTCACTTAGGAGCGAGCTCTTCATTCGAAAAGGAATTTCGTTCTTCGAAACGGTCTCCTAGGAACGAGGAAAAATTGAAGGAATTAGTCAATAAAGTGATGGTAAGGAATCGCCGAGAAGAGACTGGTATTGAATGGACGAAACGCATTGTTGAAACAGTCGATATTGAATTTAGTCCTTCAGAAAGAGAATTCTATAATCGCATTGAACAACTATCTGGCGAAATCAATCATTTCGGACTAATGACTTTAAAGAGGGAATTATGTAGTAGTAGAGAAGCCGCTTTTATGACTCTTAAAAACATGGTTGATCGAGCCGAAGCCGATGGGAATGATGCACACATTGCCAATATCCTCTTACAAGAAATCGGTCAAGTAGATGGTCATGCAAAAGCTGAAAAAGCGTTAGAAATCATTCAGTCGATTAATGGTAAGGTTATTATCTTCACTGAATACCGTGCGACTCAGCTTTATTTACAATGGTTTCTTAAACAAAATGGTATTTCCTCCGTTCCTTTCCGTGGGGGCTTTAAACGTGGTAAGAAAGATTGGATGAAGCAGCTTTTCCAACAACATGCTCAAGTCTTAATCGCAACCGAAGCTGGCGGCGAAGGGATTAACCTACAGTTTTGTAGCCATATGATTAATTATGACTTACCTTGGAATCCGATGCGAATTGAACAGCGAATTGGACGAATCCATCGCTTAGGTCAACAGGAGGATGTTCACATCTACAACTTTGCAGTTAAAGAAACGGTTGAACAACATATTTTGAAGCTATTATACGAAAAAATCCATTTGTTCGAAGCTGTCATCGGCGAATTAGATGCGATCTTAACGAAAATTGATTTAAACGGAGTTGAAGACCACGTCCAAGACATTTTGCTTTCCTCTGAAAGTGAGGGTGAAATGCGGATTAAATTTGACCACTTAGCAGCTATTATGAACGAAGCTAATGATGATAAGGAGGATGATATGAATGCAACAGCCTCAAGTTCATAGTTTTCTCGAACGATTCTTTCAAGCAAATGATAGCGACCTTATTGAAAATGAGAGAAGCTATTTGACTGTTCAGCTTTCTATCGATCTTGATAAACGTTTAATGAACCGCCCTTTTTATTGGCACTATTTAGAAAAAACAGGTGGAGCACCACAACCAATGCAAGTAACTTTCATTACAGATCCAGCAAATGCACCAGATCATCTCAAAGGTGAGCCTGTCTACTTTGGTTCACCTAGACTTAGACAAATATTCACAGCGACGAGAGAGTTAGGTGGGTTCATTCGCTTATACGAGCAAACGGCTCTACAATCTCAGAAATCTAACCCTCTTCACCCCTGGTTATGTCTAAATGCAAAAATCTCATTCCAATGTGATCGAAAAAAGGATGTGTTTTTATCACTCGGATTAAATCTGATTCATGGGCAGATCGTACCGAACTTTTTTGAGCAATTACAACAAAAAACGTTAACTCCGACAATCCCTGACTACTGTTTCACGTTAACACCGCTTATTAAACCCAAAAGTGGTCTAGTTCGTATCCAAAAGATGGTCCAAACCTTTATTGACAATGAAGATGATACATGGGCAAGGGAGGCATTGGAGCGTTGGGATAAGGACCTCGCTTTATTAGAAGCCTTTTATGAAGATTATATCGAAAAACCCGAAGCATACGAAATTGAACGAAAAGCACTGGAAGAACAATACAAACCAACTGTCAACATCTCGATTATTAACGGAGGAATGTTTTACTTAAATCAACAAGTGTTCTAAGAAAAACGCTATCGCGTTTTTACTTAAGCGTTGGCGGAGCCGTTACAACGCTTTTAAGTTTTTTTGAAAGTGGGATTCTTTCATAAAAACGTGTAACGAACGAGGCCAGCGCCACCCATGAATTCTCCTACATCTTCCTCGATTCTTCCCTAACTTACATTGCGACATTTATATTCTATAATATAGGGAATCACTTATAAATTCTGGTTATGTAAAAGAAACTGAGCAGCAGTCATTTTTTAATTATGCCTTCTGAAGTCGTCACAAGGGCTTTAGGTTGGGTGAGCAGACGTACCACAAATTCACTTCCCCTCACCTTCATAAATTAGATTTTCTCTCTTCTTACATAAAAAATGTCATTAATTTAAATGAGAAACAAAAAAGTGAGCCAAGAATATAATCCTGACTCACTCAACTCACTATTGTGGAACGCCTCCACCTGTACGGATGAATTCAACGATTGTGGCAATCGCAAACCATCCAAACACGACAAACGAAATACCTGCAAATCCAACCGCAAAGAAGTTCGCTCTTCGCATCTCACGGAAAATAGCTATAGCACATAGTACAGCTATTATTAAAAATGTAATCGACAAGAACAACGCATTTCCCTCCTTATGTAATTCCCACGCCAAATCTCACTAGTTTCATTATAGATCTAAACTTCATCCATACTACTGTCATATTTGACAAAACTAGTACAACTTGACTTTTCCATTTTAGCTTGAACCATTTACGTCTATTTTACTCTTTATTTAAACGTTTGTCGAGATACTAGTTAATCATGTATGATAATAACAGTATAAAATTGGAGGGAATTGAACTGATGAAATGGACACAACTACCACTAGGCCCACTTCAAACTAATGCCTATGTGATTCAAAATGAACAAAAAGAAGCAATCATTGTCGACCCAGGTGGCAATGGTACACAATTAATCAACTGGCTTCATCAACAAGAATTACGTCCACTAGCGATTCTATTAACACATGCTCACTTTGACCATATTGGTGCAGTTGATGATGTCCGACAAGCATTCTCATGCCCTGTTTACCTTCATAAACAAGAAGCAGAATGGTTAGGCGATTCAACATTAAATGGCTCTAGTCGTTTCATGGGAGATGACGCTATTATCATTAAAGAAGCAGATCACTTAATCGCAGCAGAAGAACCATTAACGATCGGTTCATTTACATTTACATTATATGAAACACCAGGTCACTCCCCAGGAAGTGTATCTTATTATTTAAAGGATCAGTCAATTATTTTTTCAGGTGATGTCTTATTTCAACAAAGCATCGGCCGAACTGACCTACCTGGAGGAAATCACGAGCAGCTATTACAAAGCATTCATTCTAAGCTACTCGACTTACCTGAAGATACCGTAGTCGCTTGTGGACACGGTAGCCCTACAACAATTGGACAGGAAATGGATCAAAATCCATTTTTATCAGGGTTTTGATCCTGTTTTTTTAATAGTGTCAAATGTGTTTCGGTAACTTGAAGTTATCAGAAGTTGTCCTTTTTTAGTGTGCAAATAAACTGTTTTTATAAAGATTGTCGTTCTGACGATGGATTATTCTCATAGCGGAATAGAGCGGAAAGCGAGTAGGTGGAGCGCAATGGAACGAACCTGAACCTGTGACAGCCCCTTACTTTAAAGAGTCAGAAATAATGAAAGTCGGTGAAATTTTACTTATCGTAAAATTTCACCGACTTTTTCATTTCAGAGGAAGGTTGTGTCCCACCTCTTTTTTAAAAATATGTATGAACCATTAATGTCCAAAGCTTGGCACTAACAAGAATGTAGAATAAATCGTGAAGCCAACAAAGAATATTGTACAATAAGCACCGAAAATATATATATACACACGTTCTGATAAGTTCAAGTAACTTAATGCAAGTAAAGCACCTGTTTGAGCGAAGAATAATAATGCCATATTAAACATATCACCAACAAAAAACAACACAGCAAAAATCCCTGTCCAAAACGCGAGCACTCGATACATACGATCCATCATTTTCCCTCCTTCACATGCAAGTGTTCCATCCTATCTGTTAAATTGGTCACATACTAAATAATGAATACATGATCATTATATACATAGTTCGCAAACTTGTAAATGCTTCTTCCATGTCAAAACTGTGTCAACTATCATTAGACAATACCTAATACCATTTCGTTCTTACGATATCAGGTATTGTCCAAACACTTATTTATTTTTTCTCTTATTTCGAACTAATAAGGAAAAAGCCATAGGTATCATGCCAAACAAATGAAAGGACAAAGGAGGTCTGTTCATTTTTCGTTCCTCTTTCACACTCTTCCTCACTTCACTTGGCTGATCCATTTTCGTCACAACTTGCTCCGTTAAATATTTGACATAATCATTAATGGACAATATCCTTCACCTCACTACTATATAAGTAGTATGTCCATTTTTATCCCTTTCTACGCCATAATGTAATGGCTTCTACAATTTCTTCAACACTTTTTTTAGTTGTATCAATGATGACATCAGCCTCTTCGTACAAAACCATTCGAGAACGAAATAGTGCAGTAATTTTCTCCTCGTCTCGATGTTGAATGAGTGGCCTAGACGTATCATCCTCTAACCGTCTAATGATCTCTTCAATATCACAATACAAATAAACGATTTTCCCTTGTCGTTTCATCAGCTTCCTATTTTCTTCTCTCCCTACTATACCACCACCTGTTGTGATAATAAGGGAATCCGTTTTAATCGATTTTAACGCTTCTGTTTCCAAATCGCGAAAATGCGCTTCCCCTTCGTCAGCAAAAATCTCAGCTATTGATTTTTTTTCCTTATGTTCTATCCACTGATCAGTATCGATTACATCCATAGACCATTTTTCTCCTAATTTCGAACCGACAGTTGTCTTACCTGACCCCATAAACCCAGTTAAATAAATCAACTTACGCTCCACCCGTTGTTCCCTCCTCATAAATCTCTATTTGTCGTTGTTCAATATTTATATACATCCACGCACGCCTTGTTTCACCTGAATAGAGCTGTGCTACAATCATAAATTGCTGTAGATCGTCAATTTCTTCTCTAAAAGTAAGTGTAACCTCCCCATCTTCGTATGAAAAGCTTAATTTTTCATTTAATTGATGACCTTTTTCTGCTAGTATTGCTTGCACGTCTGCATAAGCCAAATGCAAAAGTGAATCTACTTTCAAATGATGAACTTGTTCTTTTAACAATTTCTTATCCATGACAAATTGATGAATTTGAAACGCAACAAAGATAACAACGAGAAAACATACCATAAGCACAATGGGATAAATAAATCCTCGTTCATTCATTTCATTCTAATACCTTTAACATCGGAATCATCGACTTTTCATACGTTCGACCATTTTCAAGCACAACTGTACAATGGACCATCGCTTTCATTTCGTCACAACGAAACATAAATACGTCCTCAAGCATCAATACATGACCTAAACCATTTACATTTCTTCTAACCCGGTTTTCATTCCACATTTGATAACGAATCACATCCTTATTCCCTTTTGTTAACACTAAATGGTCGTGACTATAATCAACTGAAATAGTCTCTCTTACATCTCGATCTAAATATTGGAAAAAGACAGTAACCTCTTGTTCTTTTACGTTTCCAGGTTTCATTTGTTCAATGACCGTAGTTAGAATTAATGGAATCATTGAAGCAATTACTAATAAAATCATCAAAACAATTAACATCTCAAATAAGGTAAAGCCTTTATTAGTGCGTAGCAACGAAGCAATGTTCATAATCCCTCCCATTTAATGCAATCCAACTTGCACAAAAGCGCACAATATGATTATCAATAAATTCGTATGTGAACAGTATATCTTCATTGACTACCGGTTCATTCATGAGCCCAGAAACACGATAATAATGCATCGACTCTTCTAATAAGAAAAGAACTTCCCTTTCCTGCTTATTCGCACTAAGTTCCTGTTGAACGATAACGATAATAGGTAAAAATGACATAACAATGATCATCAAGCAACTAAGTGCAAACATAACCTCTACAAGTGTAAGACCTTTATTGCTTAGCATATGAGATCATTCCTTTACCTAAATAAATGGTATAGCGATATGTCTGTTCACCAATAGTAACAAAGAATTGACCGGAATGTGTTGGATGCCCTGAAGGTTGAAAGGAAATCGATTGGAGTGGCAATGAACTTGAGCGGGCACTTAAATGAGGAATTGATTCACGTTGTAAAATAACTTCACTGACTGAGTATTGAACACGATACGTATTTTGGTTAAACCTCACATACGTTTGACGTCCTTGCGACATCGCTGTCTGCTGAGCAAAAAGTAAATCATCTTTTATTTGCCTGGCGATGACATCAGAATGAAAAGCATTATTGGTCATTGAAGGAAAGAGGACAAGGGGGATGGTTAATAGAAGCAATAAGATTGAAAGGGTCACTAACAATTCAATCAATGTAAATCCATTCTTAGTGGCCATTATTCAACGGATACTTTTTGTGAATTTGAGTCAATCATTAACTTTGATCCATTGGGACACTCATCTGTCTCAATATAATCACCTACTAACGGAGCCAATGAATTTAATTTCTCACCAGTCTCGACAAAATAGGCATACACTTGAGCTTGTACTAGTTTTACAGTTGCTTCACAGCTAGTCTCTTGAGCTATGTCACTATTTTTAGTAAGATTAGGAACAACTAGTACAAGCAACAAGGATATGATCATAAGCACGACTAACATTTCAACTAAGGTAAAACCTCGTTGATTCAGTCTTTTCAAATAAATCACCTCTGGATTTTAGAAATAATGTTTTTGAAGATTTCAAGTGGTAAGAGAGCTTACATGTGAGGAGTTGCAAGAGGGGGGGTGCATTCATACCTCCTTTCTTATGAGCATACTACATATATTTGACATTGATACTATTATTCCTTCTATAAAATAAAACTATTTACTAAAGGAGTTTACAATGAAGAAACTATTTATCCTCATGATTAGAGGATACCAGCGCTTTTTATCACCATTAAAGCCTCCTACTTGTCGCTTCTATCCAACTTGTTCTCACTATGGCATTGAGGCTATACAAAGATTCGGTGTACTTAAAGGAAGTTGGCTCACAATCAAAAGGATAAGCAAATGTCATCCTTTTCATCCAGGAGGCATCGACCCTGTACCAGAGAAGAAAAAAAATGAGTAGAAGTTATACAAATTAGAGTTTAAGCTTTACTCGTACTTATTCAAACGTCGGCTATGAGTGTTTCTCATAGCCGACGTTACTCAAGCCTTTTTTACATAATCACCCCTCTTTTAATCTAGCAAGTCGTAGTCCATTCATCGTGACAAGTAAAGTCGCACCAACATCAGCCACAATCGCTAACCATAAAGGGAGCCAGCCAAACATAATAAGCAATATCGCCACTAGTTTAATCGTTAATGAAAAAGCAATATTCTGTTTTATGACAGCTAACGTTTTCCGACTCATGCGGATCATATATGGGACTTTCCCAATATCATCTGCCATTAACGCAATGTCAGCCGTCTCTAGCGCTGTATCAGTACCCGCACCGCCCATGGCAATTCCAACATTTGCTGTTGCCAAAGCTGGGGCATCATTTATCCCATCACCTACCATTGCAACTCTTCCACCAGATTTCTTTAAATTTTTTACCACATGTAGCTTATCCTCTGGTAAAAGCTCAGCTTTTACTTCAATACCACCTAACTGTTTAGCAATTCCAGCAGCTGTCAAACGATGATCTCCTGTTAACATTACCATCTTTTCCAACCCTAACTGTTTAAGCTGATGCAAACTTTTTTCACTTGATTTTCGAATTTCATCTCTTACTGCAATGGCTCCAATTAGCTCATGCGCGTCAGCAACGACAACAACCGTCTTGCCTTCATGTTGTAATCGGGTGATATGATGAGAAACTCTATCTTCGTATGTTTCTTGACAATTTGCCTTTATAAATTCTACATTTCCAATCCAATAACGCTTCTCGTTAACGGTTGCCTGAATTCCTTTGCCTGTTACAGATATAAACTCACTCACATCATATTCACACTTATCATCGTTCCCAGTTTGTTCAGACTTCCTTACGATCGCTTTTGCCAATGGATGCTGCGAACCACGTTCAATCACTGCTACATGATGAAACCAATTTTCCTTTTCTTTAAAAGAGACGATGTCCGTCACTTCTGGTTGCCCTTTTGTTAATGTCCCAGTTTTGTCAAAGGCTATCGTCGTCAGAGAGCTTAACGCTTCTAAATACATCCCACCTTTAACAAGCACACCGTTACGTGCGGCCGTTCCGATTGCTGTTACAATTGAAACAGGTGTTGAAATAATCAAGGCACACGGACATGCAACGACCAATAGAGCTAATCCCCTATAGACCCACTCATTCCAGCTACCGTCGAAAAGTAATGGTGGAATAACCACAACAGTAAACGCAATGACAATGACAATCGGCGTGTAATACTTAGCAAAACGATCAACAAATGCTTGTGCGGGAGCCCGCTCTGCTTGTGCCTCTTCTACTAAATGTATGATTTTTGAAATGGTTGTATCTTCCTTTTTTTTAGTTACTTGCACTTCAATTATTCCGTTCTCATTAAATGTTCCAGCAAAGACATCATGACCAACTTCCTTCACTACAGGAATCGATTCACCCGTAATCGGTGCTTGGTTAATCGTTGATACCCCCTTGACGACGGTTCCATCAAGTGATACCTTGTCACCTGGCTTCACAAGCATTGTATCGCCAACTACGACTTCATCAACCTTCGTCTCAACCCACTCTCCACCTTTCTTAATGAAGGCTTTCTTAGGTGCCATCCCCATTAAAGACCGAATCGATTTTCGTGCTCGATCCATTGAATACATTTCTAACCATTCACTAATTGAAAAAAAGAAGACAACCGCAGCCCCTTCAGCCCACTCCCCAATAAAAACCGCTCCTATAATAGCAATGGTCATGAGCGCCTTCATATCAAATTGAAGGCCAAATATATTTTTTACCCCTTGAATAAATAAACGATAACCACCGATGACGATCGACAATGCAAATAGCAAAGTGGACCAATATGTACCCTCACTAATACCGACGTATAATGCCAAACCCACTATTAGTAGTGCGCCTGATAAAAACGTTTGTATTGCTCCTTTTTGCCTCCATAATGGAGTACGTAACAGCTCTTCATTTTCCGCTGACACTTTGAGATGATCAAACGATCCCGCTCGCTCTAATTCTTCGATTGATACGTCTCCGTGTACCGATAACTTGGCAGTCGCAAAATGAACTTTAGCCTCTTGAACACCTGGAAGGTTTCTCACGTTCTTTTCAAATTGAGCGGAGCAATCCGTACAAGATAATCCTTGTATATGAAATCGTTTTTCCTCTATTTTCATTGTTAGGCCCTTCTTTCTTTTTGATGCTCATACGCCATCACAATTAACTGCTTAATATGATCATCATCTAATGAATAAAAGACCCATTTCCCTTCTTTCCGATACTTCGCTAACCCCATATTACGTAATAACCTTAAATGATGTGAAGCCGTTGCAGTTGTCGCACCAATGATTTGTGCAACATCACATACACACAATTCTTCTTCCTCACTAAGTGCATAAGCAATTTTCATACGTGTATCATCCGCCAATGCTTTAAACATTTTCGCCATTGTCTGGATTTCATCATGAACGAGTAGTCCTTTTACCCGCTTAACTTTTGATTCATCATACGACTGAATCTCACATTGATCTGTCATGTAGTTCCCTCTTTCATTCTAATAATCATTTGATTATTAGTATAATATGCAAAAATTAAACAGTCAAATGATCATTTGACTGTTTATAGCGTTTTGACGAGATAAAATAGTCTTCAACGTACAAGAATATAGCAAGCTAATAGGTTTTCGTTGTTTTTTCTCCAAAATTAACAAAAGGTTCACTTCATTACTTAACAATTATGATGGCTCCGTTCGCTACGCTTCTTGTGGTAAGAAAACCACTCACTACAAAACTTTAAATCCACTCGCTGAGGTCGTTAAAAAGGGAATCCTCATTCCGCTATTGAGCTAAATGAGTCTAAAAGGAGCAATAAAACCCGAAATAGAGACATGAGGAACCGCATACAATACAGCAATCGACCTAGTCACCCTTTCTCCGACCAACCCTCTTCACTCCATCGGAGAGATTAAAATAGGAACCACCCACCTATAAATTCTGATTATACAAAAAAACCTCAACGGAAATCACATTCCATTAAGGCTTTTGCTTTCATTTCTTTTAATGCGGGTGAAGGGAGTCGAACCCCCACGCCCGAAGGCACTAGATCCTAAGTCTAGCGCGTCTGCCAATTCCGCCACACCCGCATATTATAAAATACAAAATGGTGAGCCATGAAGGACTCGAACCTTCGACCCTCTGATTAAAAGTCAGATGCTCTACCAACTGAGCTAATGGCTCTTACTAATATAATTAACTGGTGACCCGTACGGGATTCGAACCCGTGTTACCGCCGTGAAAGGGCGGTGTCTTAACCGCTTGACCAACGGGCCGTTCAATGTAAGATGGCGGAGAAGGAGGGATTTGAACCCTCGCGCCGCGTAAGCGACCTACACCCTTAGCAGGGGCGCCCCTTCAGCCACTTGGGTACTTCTCCATGGCTCCACAGGTAGGATTCGAACCTACGACCGATCGGTTAACAGCCGATAGCTCTACCACTGAGCTACTGTGGAATGGTGGGCCTGAGTGGACTCGAACCACCGACCTCACGCTTATCAGGCGTGCGCTCTAACCAGCTGAGCTACAGGCCCACAGTAACTTTTTCAAAGCGGGTGATGAGAATCGAACTCACGACATCAGCTTGGAAGGCTGAGGTTTTACCACTAAACTACACCCGCATGTTATTATTATGTTCTATCACTGTTTGTTCATGTCTCTCCTCTACTCGTATCGCTTCGATGTAGCTGCGTCAAGACAACTCGGGGATTGGTCAGATGAAGTTCGGCTCGTGGCTGAGGTTTTACCACTAAACTACACCCGCATGTCATTATTAGTTTTCTCCATTCATTTTTCACGTCTCTTCCAGTACTCATATTGCTATATTGGCTGTGCCGAGACAACTCTTCGCTTATTCGGATGACGCTTTACTCCTGGCTGAGATGTGCCGCTAAACTACACCCAACTAGTATACAGCTGAAATATGTTCTAAAAAGCGGAAGACGAGATTCGAACTCGCGACCCCCACCTTGGCAAGGTGGTGTTCTACCACTGAACTACTTCCGCAACATGGCTGGGCTAGCAGGATTCGAACCTACGCATGACGGAATCAAAATCCGTTGCCTTACCGCTTGGCGATAGCCCAACAATAAATGGGGCGGCTGATGGGAATTGAACCCACGAATGTCGGAATCACAATCCGATGCGTTAACCACTTCGCCACAACCGCCATAGTGGTGGAGGGGGACGGATTCGAACCGCCGAACCCTAAGGGAGCGGATTTACAGTCCGCCGCGTTTAGCCACTTCGCTACCCCTCCACAGTTTTAAGAGAAATGGCGGTCCGGACGGGACTCGAACCCGCGACCTCCTGCGTGACAGGCAGGCATTCTAACCAACTGAACTACCGGACCTTCTGGTATTGCGGGGGATGGATTTGAACCATCGACCTTCGGGTTATGAGCCCGACGAGCTACCAGACTGCTCCACCCCGCGTCGTTTCAAAGTATATGGATGATGTTTTTTCTTTGAAGAGGACATCTCCTCTTCTCGTATTCCTTTGACGCGATCATGCGTCAATGTGACTCGCTGTTTTTGCGACGAAGGTTATGCTCGTTGCTCCACACCGCGTCGTTTCAAAGTATATGGATGATGTTTTTTCTTTGAAGAGGACATCTCCTCTTCTCGTATTCCTTTGACGCGATCATGCGTCGATGTGACTCGCTGTTTTTGCGACGAAGGTTATGCTCGTTGCTCCACACCGCGTCGTTTCAAAGTATATGGATGATGTTTTTTCTTTGAAGAGGACATCTCCTCTTCTCGTATTTCTTTGACGTAATCATGCGTCGATGTGACTCGCTGTTTTTGCGACGAAGGTTATGCTCGTTGCTCCACACCGCGTCGTTTTAATCATATGGCGGAGGAAGAGGGATTCGAACCCCCGCGCGGTTTAACCCGCCTGTCGGTTTTCAAGACCGATCCCTTCAGCCGGACTTGGGTATTCCTCCGCAATAAAATGGTGGAGCCTAGCGGGATCGAACCGCTGACCTCCTGCGTGCAAAGCAGGCGCTCTCCCAGCTGAGCTAAGGCCCCTAAATAATTATTACTATTTCCTACAAATCCATTTTTCTATTAAAAAACAGCGACTTAATTAAAATAACATACAATATAAACCAAGTCAATCCCTCAAAAAAAAAATAACCATCGCTTTTCAGCGACGATTTATAATATAACACATCCAATCAGAAAATTGCAACTGAAACTGAATATTCGTTGATTATGTTATATACGATTTCACATTGTATTTAGCATTTCATAGACGGGCAACAATGTCGCTAAAAAAAGGAATAATACGATAAAACCGATTAACATAAACATAATTGGTTGGATTCTATTCAAGCCTTTTTGAATCATTCGTTCTAATTCAGCATAAAGTATACTACTATAATAAATTAAATCTGTCGCTACATAACCTGTACGGAAACCATTTGCGAGGACTGAACTGAATTCTTTTTGATAGATAGGTGATTCTTCAATAACTTCTGATAACGATTGTCCAGAACGTAACCCTACCATTAAGCGTTCACTTTCTAATTTCAACAATTCGACGTATGGCTGATCCTGTATTTGTTGTAACGCCTGTTGAATCGTCATTCCCGCCGTCAGCATTCGACCTAATTGTAGTGAGAAAAAATACGTGATAAGTAACTTTAATACTCGACCTATTAATGGGATTTTTATGAAATGATTTATTTTATGAAGAGGAGATAAGTTTTTTAACCGATTCATATATAGTAAGAAAAAGAGGATAAAACATACACAACACAAAAGGAGAACAAGTGGAGCTTGCTTTAGAAGTTCAACAAATGTGAAAACAAAGGCGGGTGACGATGTCGTTGAAATCATCGCAGTAAAATTAGGAAGCACAAATAGATACATCATGCTCATTAACAATCCAGAAAATAGTAAAAGAAAGAACGGATAGCTGACTAATTTGATCAGCTGATTTTTCCATTTTAATTGATGTCTTAAATAGCGGCTCGCTTCAATAAATCCTTTAGGTAAATCGCCTTGCCTTTCATAAAAATAAAGAAAAAGAATGATACTTCTAGGAATACCTTCTACATCAAAGCTTTGATGGACAGCATACCCCTCTTGCAATGAATACATAACCTCATGCATTTTCTCAATCCATTCACTTGACGCATATTGTGTCACAAACGACAAAGATATATCAAGTGGATACCCTGCTTCCAGCAACGAACCAATCCGGTCAAAGTGGTCGATCATTTCTTCATTAACAATCATTTTCCTTCTTATCATGTTAAGAAACTCCGTAATTCCAGTTCACTTATATAACCTAACACCCAAGCTTTTCTCGCTTGATCTTTAAAAGAACTTCTTCTCATAAATTGCCCCTTTGCCAACAACTTTAACTCCTCTCCTACTATTACTTCAACTAACGCTTTTCGTAATGGCTTCTGACAACTACACCTTTCATCCTCTTCAGCTTCGTGAAAACATATCGGACATCGTAACTTTACCAATTGCTGCACCATAATCATTTTGCAACAGTCTATCAAATCACTCTCTTTCACCCCTAGATTTAGAAGCCGTAAAAACGTTGTTTGCACATCATTGGCATGTACAGTCGCTAATACTAAATGCCCTGTTAATGATGCACGAACAGCTAAAGCAGCCGTTTCTTCATCTCTAATTTCCCCTACTAAAATAACGTCTGGATCATGACGTAGTGCCGCTCTTAAAATCGAATCAAACGTTAGTCCCGCCTTTTCATTGACTTCGACTTGAACGATATCATTTAAAGGTATTTCAATAGGGTCTTCAATTGTAATGATTGACTTATTTCCACTATGACGAATATGTTCAAGAATCGCGTATAACGTTGTTGTCTTTCCTGATCCTGTTGATCCAGCAAATAAACATAAGCCACTTTGGAATGTACGTAATGGATGTAATTGAGAAGATGCTTGAGGAAATAAGGAAAGTGTTTCAATTGAATGAGTCATGCGATGTGGTAGAATACGAATAATTAAACCCTCTGACTGCTTATTCGGTAAGGTTGATAAACGAAGAGAGTACGTAGAAGACTTTCGCTTATGGGTTATAGACATACTTTGAGGCTTTCGTTGTTCCCCTATGTCCATCCCTGAACGATATTTCAAATGACTAACTAGCCGCTCTCCTATACGTAACGGCAATTCTCTCCACTTCTTAAGCTGGCCACCACTTCGATAAAAGATCGAACAATGGCTATCATTCATTAAGAAATGAATATCTGACGCTTGCTTCCCAATTGCTTGGTTAATTAGTGAAATACAAAATGGTTCAATATCTTCCATATTTTCACTCACTTCCTTTCTACACTTCCTCACCTATTTCGACAATTTATTAAAAAATCCTTCTTTATTTTGAATAAATTTGTCCAGTCGTTACATACTAGTAATAGTCAAGTCGATGGGCTATAGCCAAGCGGTAAGGCAACGGACTTTGACTTCGTGACTCGTTGGTTCGAATCCAACTAGCCCAGTCGCCTCCTACAACGAGCCATTATATTTTTGGCTCGTTTTTCATTTCCTCTTACGAACCTTTGATTTTTTTGCCCTAATTAACATGGCTGCAGGCTTTTATATATATTTTAAATATCTTTTAATAGCATCATCCTTTAAACTCTCTATTATAGCCAAACGAATGGCTAATTATTGATTCGTAAATAATGCATGAATTTGCAGATGACATGGGATACATAAGAATACGATCGGCGAATGAGCACCACCTTCTTCACGTGGCACTAAATGATGAATCGCTAATTCTACCTCTTTTCGCTCACACAATTCACAAACACCAACACGATTTCTCATCTTATGACTTCTTTTCAAAAATTAAATAAACATTATCTGTGTATGCTCCGCTCATTTTTGCTACGATAGAGAAAGATGGTTTGAGAGGAGTTTATTTGCATGAACGTCGCATTTTATCAAGGGAAAACTATTTCCTTATCTACATATGAGCGAGAGCTGTGGCAAGCCTTATACCTCGCTAGCTTAAACAATAAAGTCACTTGTATTCATTGCCACATGCCGGTTCAATTACAACTAAGTATACTTGAACCACCTACATTCAAGCATTCGCAACTAACAGATCAATGTTTGGAAGCAGCCAACGAAATGGAAAAAAGGCTACAACAACCTGAGCATGACACTACTCAAGTAGCGAATGGATTTCAATTACCAAAAAGTCGAACGATTAGTCATCAGCATAAGAATCGGCCTTCACACGTTTGGAAAAAACCTGAATATGTCGAAGCAATCCCTCCTTTTCAAGCCATACAACATACGACAAATGGAAACCTTTCTGGATATCGGAAAGAATTATATCAAAGAGGTATTCATTTTGATGAATCGCAATGGGAAGCTGTTACAACAACGGAAGGACCTGTTATGATTTTAGCTGGAGCTGGAAGTGGAAAGACTCGTGTGTTAACAGCTCGAGCAGCTTATATGTTAACTGAGCTTCATTATTCACCAAAAAAGCTTATTATGGTTACCTTTACAGCAAAAGCTGCTAAAGAAATGAAGGAAAGAATGGCTACATACCCGAAAATGAATCAATCTTTGCTTAACCAGCTGATGATCGGGACATTTCATCGGATTTTCTATAAAATTCTTTTACATCATGAACCGAAACGGTGGGCATCTTCTTTGCTATTGAATATGGACTGGCAAAGACAAGCCATTCTCAAGTCCGCAGGTCGCGAAATAGACATTGATGAAAAAGACTTTGCCTATGATCAAGCACTCACTCAAATTAGTTTGTGGAAAAATCATATGCTTACCCCAGAGTTAGTGAAAACGACAAATTCTTGGGAAGAAAAAATACTCTATCTCTATAAACGATACGAAGCCATTAAAAAAGAAAATCAATCATTTGATTTTGATGATATGCTACTAGGTGCATATGACCTTTTCAAAAAGCACCCAGATATTTTAAGCCGTTACCAACGACGCTTTACATATGTATCTGTAGACGAATTTCAAGATACGAATAAGATTCAGTACGAGCTTATCACTATGTTAACCAAGTCGAATAACCTATGTATCGTAGGAGATGATGACCAATCGATTTATGCATTCAGAGGAAGCGACCCTTCCTTCATGTTACATTTTGACCAAGCTTATCCACATTTGAAAAAGGTACTATTAAATCAAAATTATCGTTCAAGCCATGAAATTGTTTCGACTGCGCATAACATCATTACATCGAATCGGACAAGGTTTCAGAAGCAATTAATCGCTCAACAGCATTCTGAGCAGCTTCCACTCATGTTCTACCCTTTCAACCAAGAAGAAGAAGCGACAATGATCGTCCAAGATATCAAACAAAAGGTACAAAAGGGGCATCAACCAAATGATTTTGCTATTTTATTTCGAACAAATACAGCTGCTAGAGCCTTAATAGAACGATTTATTCAATCGAGTATTCCATTTCAACTTGAGATGGATGGTGAATCTTTTTATAAACGACGAACGGTCAGAAAAGTGCTCGCATACTTGCGCTTAGCATTTGACGAAAATGACACAAAAGCTCTTACTGATTTAGTTGGTGCCCTATTCTTAAAACAGGAAGTAACTCAAGAAGTCAAGTCGCTTAGCATTACGGAGGATTGCTCATTCATAGATGCATTAGCTAAAGTGAATGGGATTCAACCTTTCCAGCAGCGTAAGCTACGCGCACTCCCTGCTAAATTTGACGAATTACGCCGACTCCAGCCATACGAGGCAATCGTATTTATTGAACGAGAAATGGGATTAGCCGATTATGTGAAGAAACAAGGAAATGAAGGTAACAAAATGGACCGTGGTTCTGATGATATCAAAGATTTAAAGGAAGTTGCTAAGCTGCATGAATCAATAGAAGGCTTCTTACAATATATTGATCATATGACCGCTAAATTTGAAGAGTTTCGTTTGCAACGCTCAGCTACTAATGCTGTTCAATTGCTAACAATTCACCGCTCTAAAGGATTGGAATTTAAACATGTGTATCTTATCGAAGCTGTTGAAGGTGGTATTCCACATGACTACGCATTAGAAGCACTGCGTGATGGTGATAAGCAACCATTGGAAGAGGAACGAAGGTTAATGTATGTAGCGATTACGAGAGCCATTGATACGTTATCGATTTCAATCCCTTCAAAGCGCAGAGGAAAACAAGTCCAGCGTTCTCGATTTGTTCGAGAAATGAATCAATTATCCACTAGAAAGCTCACTCATAGAGGAGGAACGAGTACATGAATCAAGACATAATTATTCAACAAACAAAACAATGGGTTCAATCTAAATTAGATAATGAATCCTCTGGTCATGATTGGCACCATATTCAACGTGTGACAACGCAAGCCGTAGAAATCGCTCAAGTTGAAGGTGGTAATCAATTTATCATAATATTAGCAGCACTCCTACATGATCTAATCGATGATAAAGTCGTTGAAAGTGAAGAGGAAGGTATAAAGGAAGTTACGAATTGGTTAGTGGATCAAGGTGTACCGAAGATAGAGCAGGAAACGATCTATTCCATTATAACAACCATTTCGTTCAAAGGTGGTAATAACGATCCCGTCACTTCATTAGAGGCACAAATTGTACAAGATGCCGACCGTTTAGATGCCATTGGTGCGATTGGAATCGCTCGAACATTTATGTATGCTGGCAACAAAGGGCACTTAATGCACGATCCAGAAGCACATTACCGCGAATCCATGACCGTTGAAGAATACCGTCAATCTCCATCGAGTGCCATTGGACATTTCTATGAAAAACTGTTAAAGCTCAAAGAACTTATGAATACGAATGAAGGAAGACGTAGAGCTGAAGAACGACATCAGTATATGCAACAATTTCTTTCACAATTTTATGATGAATGGGGAAATGAAGTACCATTCTAAACCTCCCTTATGACCATTGAAATACGTATAAATGATCAAAACCACTGAAAAGAATGGTCTTTTCAGTGGTTTGTAAGCTATTTCATCATTTAAATTCTTAATTCTTAATCATTCCTTTACGGTAGCTGAATCAATTTCCTTTAAGGAAAAGGATACTCGTTCATTTGATTTCGGATCAACTTGACAGAAGACCAGATCTCCTTCAAGGGACACTGTACCGACGTATACAGCATCAGCTACTTTAAGTTCAACTGGCTTTCTCTCCTCGCTTTGCTTCTTAAGCATACTTGCTAATGATTCAGACTGTTCCAATACACTACTTAAATCGACTTCATAGTGCGGATCATCTTCAAGTCCGTTAAAAACAGGCTCTCCTTTTTGAATATCTTCGTGACTGTTCTTTTCATCATGCTTCTTATAAACAAATTCTTGCTGCTTCGGCTCAATTTTTGCTTCTTTCTTTTGATAAATGTACAATAAAGGGAATGCACGTTTCCTCATGTTAGAACTCCTTTCCCATACATGGTTATTACACTATACGGTGTTCCAACGTATTATATGTATCTTTTTCAAAATGCTTATCAAGCTTTTACTTCTTGAACGAACGAGTAGGACATATACATGAACAAGATCTTATATGAATGCGAGGTGTTTTTTATGGAGGATCAACAAACGTTCTTAAAGGATGCATTTCAGCAACTACAAGAGGCTATTGAAGCATATGAACGGACGAATGTAGAACGTAGAGATCGACATACATTAAGACGGATCAATATTTATTTAAAAGAGAAGGACCATCTACTTGAGGAAACAGAGGTAAACTCAGTTCCTATGGGACATTCTGTTTTCACTTATTACAAACGAACGCCTATTCACCAATTCGAACACTATACCTTCACTGCTCAGCCTTTCAATCAATGGACAGCCAAAAAAGTTTGGCGTAGATAGTATTTCCTGGCATTTACTCCTATCAGGATCGTCATTGATTCAATAGAAGTACCTTACCTTTCAAAAGAAGGCGTTTGCCGGAGAATCTTCTTCTCAAGCAAACGCCTTCTTCATTCTAAATATAATTTATAAAGATACAATATTGTAGCCACTATCTACATGAATGATTTCACCAGTGATACCACGAGACCAATCACTCATTAAGAATAACCCTGTATCGCCAACCTCTTCCTGTGTTGTCGTTCGACGAAGAGGCGCACGTTCTTCAATTTCCTTTAAGACATCATTGAAGCCACCAATTCCTTTTGCTGCTAACGTACGGATTGGTCCAGCTGAAATAGCATTTACACGAATATTATCTTTACCTAAATCATTCGCTAAATATTTCACGCTCGCATCAAGAGATGCTTTTGCAACACCCATTACATTATAATTCTTTACGACTTTTTCTCCACCTAAATACGTTAACGTTAAAATGCTTCCTCCTTCAGAAAAAAGTGGACGAGCTGCTTTGACAACAGCCGTTAGAGAATAAGCACTAATATTTTGCGCTAGCAAAAACCCTTCGCGAGTTGTATTTAAATACTCACCTTCTAGCTCATCTTTATTGGCAAATGCAATACAATGAGCGATTCCGTGAATCGTCCCAACCTCATCTTTGATTTGTGAGAACGTCTTTTCAATTTCACCATCATCTGTTACATCACAAGGTAAAATAAGATGATCTGAACGATCTAACGTTTCTGCTAAACTACGAACATTCTTCTCTAGCCTTTCACCAGCATATGTAAAAATAAGTCTAGCACCTGCTTCTGCCAAAGATTGAGCAATCCCCCAGGCAATACTTCGCTTATTTGCCACACCCATGACTACATATGTACGATCTTCTAATGATAATTGAATCATCTCATACCTCCATTATTAGTTGTTCTTAATACCTAGTACTAATTATTATAACAGATATTAAAATAGAATCCTACTCTACAACAGAAAATAAGGGGAATAACGTAAAAACGCCTTTGAGAATTCTCTCTCAAAGGCGTTTTGTCTACGGTCTGACAGACTTCTATATAAAGAGCCTGTATGTTTAAACGATTTAAGTATTAAGCAGCTTTTTGAACGTTTGCTGCTTGAGCTCCACGAGCTCCTTGCTCAACGTCAAACGTAACTTTTTGACCTTCGTCTAATGATTTAAAGCCTTCACTTTGGATAGCAGAGAAGTGTACGAATACATCGTCTCCATCTTCACGTTCGATAAAGCCAAAACCTTTTTCTGCGTTAAACCATTTTACTGTACCTGTTTCCATTTTTGTTTCCTCCTAGTGCGTTACCACACATTATATTACTATCCTTGCCCAAAGTATCATCAAGACGAAAAGTCGATATTCATACTATCCTTCACACCGAACAAAAATAATTATTCTTATCATAGCAGAAAACGGAAAAAATTGCAAATCATTTAACTGAAATAGTAAAAACACCATAAAAAAACTATTCGAAAATACTAAGAAAGCGCTTATAATTGTCCATTCTAATTATGTTTTAAAAAAACCAACGGTGGAGCGTTAGCCAGTTAGAACCAGCGACCACCGGAGGCCCCTATCTCGAGAGGGAGCGTTTTTCTTCATTCCTTTTGATAGAATATATAATTACTCTATTCAAATGAAAGACACTGAAAAAGTCTACAGCCACTTTTTCAGTTCTCTCCTTATCATGCGTTTTTCTATCAATCATATGACTTCTCCGAAAGAAACGTCTTAGGTACATCTAATCCTCGAGTTCCTCGTGAATCAACCTTACCCTCTTCTACCGGATACATCATAATAAAGCTTTTCGGTGTAGCATTTGCTAATACTCGTGGTAATCGCTCCAGCTGCGGATGCCACGCGATTGTGCCTCTTCTCGCACTAAACACAATGACAATATCATCCTTTTTTAAATGAGGTAAATATTCCTGATTCCATTCATTCCACGTTTCTAGCTTCGTTAACGTCACTTGTGCATCAGGTTTCACCTTTTGAAACCCTTCCTGATAAGATAAGGTTTGATCTTTAATAACAAAAACAGCAATCGTCGCCCCAATCTGATTAGCCATCCGTTTCACAACCTTAATCGGATCATAAAACCCAACTTTATGATCAAAGCCAGAAGGAATCAATATCACAATTCGCTTCGTTGTATTAAGTGGATGTCCCAACTTCGAGACAAGAATCATTTGAGAAGTCCGCTCAAGTAATTGATCTAGTACGCCTCCAAAGATTTTCTGTGGTGTTGATAGCTTTCCATTCCAGCCAATAACGACATTCGTTATTCTCGTCTCCTCTATCGCCCTAACAACCCCTGTTGTAATATTCGGATCAACACGCGTAAGCATATGAATCGGCACCTCAGCACCAGCCGCATATTGGACAGCATGACCTAACAGCTTCTCTGCTTCAACAACTTGTGCTGAAGATCCTTCTTCACTGCTTCTAGCAACAGATAGCGTGTATAAGGATTCTGATGAAGAGCCTCTTACCATAAACGCCAAGTCCATTAACGATTCCAATGTTTGCGGATTCGCAATCGGCACCATAACTCGCTGTGGTGCATTGGTCGGCTCATAAGGCATTTGCGATTCTTTCAATGCGAGCTTACGGGCATACTTTTCTACTAAATAAGGACCAATCATACACGTAACTAATATCATGACAATTACCGCATTGACCGTTGCTTGATCGAATAATCCAAGATCAAAACCGACCAGAGTCGCTGCAAGAGTCGCTGCAGCTTGTGGAATCGTTAACCCAAACGTTAACCACATTTCTTCCTTTGAGTAGTGATATATTTTTCCTGTTAGCCAAGCGGCTCCAAATTTACCTATTACAACGAGAATAACAACAAGAGTTGCTGTAATCCAAGCACTAGGCTCAAGGAATAAAATTCGTAAATCCATTAGCATGCCAACAGATAACAAGAAAAAAGGAATAAAAATGGCATTCCCTATGAATTTAATTCGATTCATTAGTGGACTTTGCTCAAAAATAAATCGATTTAATGCAAGACCTGCTAGGAATGCACCAATAATTGGCTCTAGACCAGCTACAGTAGCAAAATATGCTGAAACGAATAGGACAGTCATTACAAATACAAATTCCAAAACACCTTCACTACTAAATGAACGAAAGAAAAATTTAGCCACAATCGGAACAATAAGAAAGACTGCCGCAACATAAATAGCCATAGAAAGGAACAGCATGAGCCAAAAGTCGAACGTTAACGCCCCTTGTGTCGAACCAGCTACAACAGCCAACACTAATAAGGCAAGAGTATCTGTCATAATACTTCCACCAACAGCCGTAGTAACAGACTTATTTTTCGCCACACCTAGTCTACTAGCAATAGGATACGCTAATAACGTATGTGAGCCTAGTAATGAGCCGAGCAAAATTGCGGCTGCTAACGGGTATCCAAAATAAAACGTCGCTAACACACCAATTAAAAAAGGTAAATGAAATGATAGAAAGCCAAACGTTAAACTTCGCTTTCGATATTTTTTAAATCCTTCTAAATCAATTTCTAATCCAGCAATAAAAATAATATACAATAAACCAACTGTTCCTAATAAAATAATAGTCGGATCACGGTCTAGTAGCCCTACTCCATTTGGACCGACGATTACTCCAGCAAAAATAAGGCCAATAATACCGGGAATACGAAGCTTCCTCATTATGAGAGGGGCAATTAGGAAAATAACCATTGCAATTGCAAAGATTAACACTGGGTTTGTTACAGGCTCTAGCATACTTCAATTAACCCTCCTTTTTACTACCTTATTATTCAACCTATGACTCATGATGAAAATCCCACTAATCCTGCTAAAAATATCGTTAAATGTTAAAATGCTTAAGTTTGCATACAAACACTTGAGCATTTGCCCCAATAGTAGTAAATACGCTATGATAATGAACAAAACGATTGAAATGGAGGCTAGTATGAAACTTGATATAATCGGTGATATACATGGGTGTTATAATGAGTTAATTAGCTTGCTTCAAAAACTAGGCTATAAACAAGATCAATTAGACTATGTACATCACGAATCCACTAGAAAGCTGGTATTTGTTGGTGATCTAACTGATCGTGGTCCTAATTCTCTTGATGTCATTCGCTTAGTTGCTCATCTTGTCAAACAAAACCGGGCTTTTTACGTGCCTGGAAATCATTGCGACAAGCTTTATCGTTATTTTATTGGACGTAATGTCCAAATTAAACATGGCCTTGAAACGACCGTTGCAGAGCTAAACTCTTTAACTAAACAAGAATTTCAACAAATTAAGCAACAATTTACTCAATTAGTTGATCAATCTCCACTTTATCATATACTAGATGAACGTAGACTCATTATTGCTCATGCAGGTATCCGTTCAAAAGACATAGGCTTATTCAATAAACGTGTTAAAACGTTTGTTCTATACGGGGATATTACCGGTGAAACGAATGCTGATGGAACTCCGATACGTCGAGATTGGGCACAGCACCATATTGGAAATGAATGGATTGTCTATGGTCATACTCCTACAAAACATGTACGTTTTGTGAATCACACAGTTAATATTGATACTGGGTGTGTGTTTGGCGGAGCTCTCTCTGCGTTACAATACCCTGAATTAAATGTTGTCCAAGTCCCATCACAGCAACCATACCAGCAAGAAAAATTTCGATCATTTGAACCCTAACGAACAAAGGAGTGTTTTGATGAAACAACATCTTTTTCCTCTCGCCATCATTCTTACTTTACTACTGAGTGCATGTGGTCCACAGCTATCACTTATCATTGATCATGACGAGACGAAGATTTTTTTGAATGAGGAGGAAACGCGATTCAGTATGTATGTACGTTATGAAAACACTGGACAGCTACCTAGCCCTGAGTTATATACCGTATTTTCATTTTCTCAATCTTTACAAGAAAAATTAGATGATCAGCCATCTCTTCTGTTCGCCAACCATGACGGTGAGCCTGAATGGTTTCAGATTGATGGAGGAAAAAGCTATGCCATCTCCTCTGATATTATTGAGGTCGATTCTATTTCCGCAGAAGAACTAGAAAATGCCGTCACGGTCGAACTATACAATGCAGACGATGAGCTCATTGCTGATTATGTAATTGAAACGATTGAAATCACCGACTAAGAAGAGCCATTTACTCATTAATCTTTTAAGATGTGAGTAGATCGTTCTATTTCATTACAAAAGCTGCTTCATATCTTTTGGCAATTCCGAAGTGACCGTCACTGTATCCTTTATAAAAGGATGTGTAAATTCAATTTTACTACAATGAAGAGCCTGACGAGAAATAAAGTCCTGCTTTCCTCCATATAAATCGTCACCTAAAAGCGGATGCCCTAAATAAGCAAAATGCACACGAATTTGATGAGTTCTTCCTGTTTCTAATTGTATGGATAGCAGTGAGTAATTTCGTTTCTGTGCTACAGTATGATAGTGAGTAACAGCCTTTTTTCCATTTTCGGTAACCATCCTAGTAATAATACTGTCACCCGCACGGCCAATTGGCTCATCTACCGTTCCATTGGGCGGGTGAACACGATCATGAACAAGTGCTTGATAATACCGTTTCACTTTTCCTTTGTTCTGTAAATCGGACATGCGATCATGGGCAAAACGATGCTTAGCAATAATAAGAAGTCCTGATGTATCTCGATCCAATCGGTTGACCGCATGAAACGTAGTTGGTAGTCCAATCCGTTCATAGTAACCTAATATCGCGTTTGCTAACGTTCGATTAGGATGCTCTCTTGACGGGATTGTTGGCATCCCCGCTACTTTATCGACTACAATAAAATGATCATCCTCATATACGATTGAAATAGGGATATGTTCAACATCAAGTGATTCACTTCGCTTTTCTAATGGTAAGCCAACTGTCACGACATCGCCACATTGCAAAGGTGAACGGACCGTTGCTTCATGCCCATTCACCTTAATTATACCGCCATTAAATTTAATATGAGCTAGTCCTCTTTTCGAGAGCTGGCAATCTTCTCTTAAAAAAGTTCGTAACAGCTTATGACGGTCATTTGCTACCACCCATTCAAAAGTTGCTACAAAGTTACTCACGGATAAACGACTCCTTTACTCTCTTCCAAAATGGAAATGATCGATAACGAGCAAAACGAATTCTTTCATCTGCAACTCGACACTGCAACGAATAAATGTGCCGATACTCTAACGTATAGTGATCAATTGTCACTTGCACTTCCACTTCATTCAATGGCCTCAATAAACAAACATGGTGCTTTGGCAACACGAGTGGCGAGCCTATGGTTCGATAGACACGATTATTAATAGAGGCCATTTCAGAAATTTGAATCGATGCTAATGACGGATGTAAAATCGCTCCACCAAGTGCTTTATTATAAGCCGTGCTACCAGATGGTGTCGAAATACAAAGACCATCTCCTCGAAACACTTCAAAAGTATCCCCTTTAATCTCAACGTTACTAACGATGGAACCACCTAACCCTTTAATGGTTGACTCATTTAATGCTAAATGACGCTCACCTTCGTCTTGATTATGATGGATAACGACTTCTAATAAAGGGTACTCAACGACTTGAAAGGGCTTATGAACAATATCATTGATTAATTGTTCAACCTCAGAAGGTACCCAGTCTGCATAAAAGCCTAAATGCCCTGTGTGTATTCCAACAAAGGCTGTTTCCTCAAGGCGCTTCGCATAATCATGAAAAGCTTGTAATAACGTTCCGTCACCACCAACCGTAATGACTAACTCTGGCTCATGTTGATTATACACAAGACCATGCTTCATCAATTGTTCTTTTATTCGCTTTTGCAAGTCATTTGACAAGTCGTCTCCTCTTGAGGTTACAGCAAAATTCATCTTTCATCCTCCCAATTGGCTACATTTTTCCGCTTTGCTCTTGTTTTGCCGTAATAATTTCTTGAGCGTCTCTCACTTCATCTCGAATAATAGACACTTCCTCATCGAGTTGGAAAGCAGCTTCAGCCGCTCGCTTTAGTCTCATCTTAATATCATGAGGAATTTCACCACTGTATTTATAATTAAGTGAATGTTCTATCGTCGCCCAAAAATTCATTGCTAGCGTGCGTATTTGTAATTCTACAAGGACCTTCTTCTCACCATCAATCGTTTGAACCGGATAGCGTATAACTAAATGATAAGAGCGATATCCACTAGGCTTTTTGTGATTTATGTAATCTCTTTCTTCAACGATTTCAAAATCCTTTCGATTTCTGATTAAAGATAATACTTTGTCAATGTCCTCTACAAATTGAGTCACAATTCTTAAACCAGCTAAATCTTGCATCTCTTCTTCAAGACGATCCAGTGGAATACTTTTTCTTTCTGCTTTATCTATAATACTCATCACTGGCTTCACACGTCCAGTAACGAATTCAATCGGCGTATGCTTTGATGTTTGTTGATATTGTTGGCGAATTCCTCTTAATTTAACTTTCAACTCCTCAACAGCCTGCTTATATGGAGTTAAGAAGATCGTCCAATTACTCATCCTATCACCATCCATTTACCTCTTCTAGATGATTAGAAAAGATTTTAATTACACGTTAGGCTCTACTAATAAAAGACTTGTTTAACAGCATCTTCTAATTCCTCGCCATAATTTCCGTTTCCATCAATATTAGATAACAAATAATCTAATTCTTCAAAGAGGTTATTAAGCTCTAACTCAACTTGATCATTCAACTGAACGATACAACGTTTTGATTGCTCTTTCATGAGCTTTAATGATTCCCATATAGGCTCAGAAAATGAGACATAAAAGAAGCCTTCCTCATTTTCTAGTATATAAATAAGCTCCAGTTGATCTGAGTCAACAAGCATTCTCTCGCCAGGCTTTAATTCCTGTGCTACACTTACGTCTAATGGTTCATCTATTGTCGCTACAGTTGTCTCTGCAACCTCAAGCTTCGTAACATATATTTTCTTCATTATGTACCCTCCACACACGTTCATCATTTACGTTAAACTCTTTACATAAGTAGTGTACCATAATCAGATTTTATTCGGTATGAATTGTCTATTTGATGCTCTCATTTTAATTATGAGATAATACATGTATGTTTCACTTTCATTATATAGAGTTAGGATGTGTCCAAATGAGTCAAGAAATCGAAATTGAAGTAAAATCAGTAATTACCTACTCCGCTTATTACGAATTGATCCAATATTTAAATTTAGAAGAAGAACAGGCAATCTGTCAACACAATCATTATATAGAAACCCCTTCCTTTTCTCTTAAAAACAAAGGGGCTGGTTTACGTGTTCGAGAAAAAGAAAACAGCTACACATTTACGTTAAAACAACCTCATAAAATAGGAAAACTAGAAACACATCAAAGATTGACCGAGCAGGAATGGAACGAGCTAAAAAATCATCATCGCGTACCAAAAGGGGAGGTAGAAACACAGCTTCTTTCTTTACATATTCCACTTGACGAACTTAAGTATGTCGGTACCCTAACTACAGAACGTATCGAATGGCCGTTTAATAATGGCTTACTCTGTTTAGATAAAAGCAGCTACTTTGATCAGATTGATTACGAAATTGAATTTGAAGGAAATAGTGAAGAACATGCAATAGCAACCTTAACAGATTTACTTAATCAATGTGGCATTGATCAAGTGCCAACAGAAAACAAAGTAAGGAGATTTTTCAAACAGAAGGAAATAATAGAACGTTCATAATCACATTGTCGATTTTACATTTATTTGATATGATTAGAAAAAGACTTATACATAAATAGAGGTGTATTATGAATATAGCTTCATTCTTACCATTACAACCGACGTCTACGTCACACTCTACAGCTTATTCGAAACCTAATATTATGCAATCATTCTTTTCGACCTTTTTACAAGAACAAATGGAACGATTACAATTGGATTCAACTACATTGCCCAATCAACCAGCAGGCTTATTTCTCGATCCTTCGCTAAACGTAACAAGAAATATACGAGACATACAGTCACCTTCTGTTGTTGAGCAAATTTCGAATACAAGTACAAAACAAGCTGAGGGCGATATTCATGCAATCATTGATCAAGCTGCTGAAAAGTATCAACTAGATCCGAATCTCATTCATGCTGTCATTAAGCATGAATCGAACTTCAACCCTAACGCAGTCAGTCATGTTGGTGCATCGGGACTCATGCAACTTATGCCAGCAACTGCAAAGATGCTTGGAGTACAAAATATGTTTGATCCTACCGAAAACGTCGAAGGCGGGGCGAAATATTTAAGACAAATGCTCGATCGTTACAATGGAAATGTTCAACTAGCTCTAGCCGCTTATAATGCTGGGCCTGGTAATGTTGACAAATATGGTGGAATCCCACCTTTCAAAGAAACCCAAAGCTATGTACCACGTGTGTTTAACACATATGCAAGATTATAAGAAAAACTGCGGTAGCGGTCTTTCCTTAATTGATTAGGCTTCTTCTCCACAAATTAAATTCTAATAATGCAATAAAAACAGGAGATTGTTTAATTTAAACAGTCTCCTGTTTTTTTGAGGAGTATCCATAATCTATTCATTCAATCATCTCATTTGATGAACTGAGTTAAGCTTGCTAAAATAAGAACAAAACAAACTTCTTTCATCAGTGTAAAAGCTTATTGACCAAACATATTATTGGAACTTAGTCCACTTTACATATATACTTATCTCTAGCTCAATTAGAAGGAGAATGTATATGACACAAACTCCGTATGATTATATAGGAGAACAAAAATTACACGAGCTTGTGGATGTCTTTTATTCCCATGTCTCAAAACATGAAGAGCTAGCACCGTTGTTTCCAGCTGATTTATCGGAAACAGCTCGTAAACAAAAACAATTTCTTACACAGTTTCTCGGTGGACCCATGTTATATACAGAAGAACATGGTCATCCTATGTTAAGAGCTCGTCACATGCCATTTGTTATCACGCCGCAACAAGCAGAAAATTGGCTATCCTGTATGAAACAAGCGATGGATGAAGTTAATCTTTCCGGAGATATTCGTGAATATATACTAGAGAGGCTAACGATGACCGCTCATCACATGGTGAACCACCCTTAAGAAAGGAGAATGACCATTGAACCGTAAAGATACAACAACAACTTGTGATCAGCTACTGGGAATATGTGGTCTAGATCCTACTGAGAAGCATCACGTTAAACAACATAAACCAATAGAAATTTATACATTTATTGATCCGTTATGTGCAGACTGCTGGGCATTCGAACCTATTTTAAAGAAACTACAGATTCAATATAGTCGCTATTTTCGAATTAGAATCCTCGTAGCCGGACGGCTTGAAGCTTGGAATGCTTGCACAAAAACCGAAAAAGGATTGACAAAAACCAAACAAGAAATCGCCAGAATTTGGGAGGATATTGCATCAAAATCTGGTATGTCCTGTGATGGAGACTTTTGGCTTGAACATGATCTTAATTCTCCTTATTTAGCCTCAGTTGCCATTAAAGCCGCTGAGCTTCAAGGTCCTCATGCAGGAAAACGTTTCTTAAGAAAAATGAGAGAAGCTCTCTTTCTCGAGAAGCAGGATATTACAAATCAACAAGTTCTTCTAAAATGTGCAGAGCAAGCTAAATTGGACTTAATTGAATTTAAACAGGACCTTACATCTAAGAATGCATTAGACGCTCTACAAAATGACATTCACACAACTCATGAAATGGGTGTAGACTTTGTGCCGACCTTCGTCTTTTTTAATGTAGATAATGAAGAAGATGGGATTAAAATCACAGGTAAATATCCATATCATGTATATGAAGGTATTCTTGAAGATTTACTTGGCTTTAAACCAGAGGCTAACTCGATGATTTCGTTGGAGGAATTTTTACAACTATATGGATTTGTTTCGACCATTGAAGTCGCGGTTGTCTTTAACCTTACTGAGCAAGAAGCTGAAAAGAAACTCAAGACATTAATGCTTCAGCAAAAAGTAGAATCGGTCCCCGTTAAATATGGAATGTTTTGGCGAACGTTAAACTAATTCATTTTTTCATACATGACATAATCATCGCCTGCTTTTGGAAGGGCACTGAAAAAGTTTCGTTTTAAAGGCCACTGAAAAAGTGCGATTTTCACTTTTTCAGTGGCCTTTAAGTAATGTGCGTAGCCGTTGCCCGATTTTGAAAACCTTGCTATGATTGAGTTTTTCATAGCAAGGCGTGCAACGAGCGGAGCCATTACTCTCCTTTGAGTAACTAGAAAGGACTTTTTCAGTGGCTTCTCGTTTTTAGCTTTTTCAGTGCCCTTTTAGCTTAAATGAATACTCATTCATAACTCTTCTTGACTTCTATCTTACACTATTTAGCATATCGTATTTATGAGGACTCTTATGAGGAGGATGACTTGCGTTGATTCGTTTAAAATTACTTATAGGAATTCCATTTATTATAATCAGTTTCTATTTCTTATTACTTTCGATAATGAAGGTATTTCCGATATGGATTTCAGCCCCACTTCTTTTTATATCTATTGTGTTAACTCTTTCACCATTATCTAGCCAAAAGCGCTTTAAAGGCTTTTAACGCTTCTTTTAGTGCATTAGCGACTAGCTTCCGTTTGGCCATAACTTCTGACTTTATAAATAAGACAGCAATCCTAATGATCGCTGTCTTATTACATCACGTAACAAATCTAAACTTCTGATAATAACTGCTCCATTTCCGTTAAAGTTTCCTCAAACACATCAAGTGCTTGATCGATGGGCTGAGAAGAAGTCATATCTACTCCTGCATTCTTCAAAACTTCTATCGGATAATCGGAGCTACCCGCCTTCAAAAATTCAATATACCTCTTAACAGCTGGTTCGCCTTCCTCTAAAATTTGCTTTGACAACGCTGCTGCTGCACTATAGCCTGTTGCGTACTGATACACATAGAAATTATAATAAAAGTGTGGAATACGCGCCCATTCAAGAGCAATTTCTTTGTCGATGGTAAGCTCTTCACCGAAATATTTCTTATTTAATCTATAGTACAAATCAGACAAAAGCTCAGGTGTTAGTGCTTCTCCTTGAGCAGACTTTTCATGAATAAGCTGCTCAAATTCAGCGAACATCGTCTGACGGAAAACGGTTCCTCTAAAGCCTTCAAGAAAATGATTTAATAAATATAACTTTTTCTTTCGATCATCCGTCTCTTTTACTAAATAATCATTCAACAAAGCCTCATTGACAGTTGATGCCACTTCTGCGACAAAGATTGTATAATCCCCGTATACATATGGTTGATTTTCTCGAGTGTAGTAGCTATGCATACTATGACCAAATTCATGAGCAAGAGTGAACAAATTATTCACGTTATCCTGCCAATTCATTAAAATGTATGGCATCGTTCCATATGCACCAGATGAATAGGCTCCACTTCGCTTACCTACATTTTCTTCTACATCAACCCAACGCTTTTCAAAGCCTTCCTTTAAAATCGCTACATACTCTTCACCAAGTGGCTCAACCCCTTTAGCAACGAGCTCTTTTGCTTCTTCATATGAAATTTTCATCTCAACATCCGAAACGAGTGGCGTATATAAATCGTACATATGTAGCTCCTCGACACCTAACACCTTTTTCCGAAGTCGTACATAGCGATGCAGTAAATCTAACCTTTTATTAACGGACTCTACTAACTGGTCATAAACCACTTCTGGAATATGATTTTTACTTAGTGCCGCTTGACGAGCGGAATCATACTTACGAACCTTTGCATAGAAGCGATTCCTTTTCACTTGACCAGATAATGTCGAAGCAAACGTATTCTTAAATTTACCATACGTATCATAAACCGCCTTAAAAGCTTCTTCACGCACACGACGATTATGGCTTTCTAAAAACGTTAAATAACGACCATGAGTGACCTCTACCTTATTTCCATTGTCATCTGTAATTTCCGGAAATTTCATATCAGCGTTATTGAGCATGCCAAATGTTTGGCTTGAGCTATTAATCGCCTCACTAGCTTGTGCTAAAATGGATTCCTCCGATTCAGATAAAACATGCTCTCTCTCTTCGTTCAATTCAGCAAACATTTGCTTATATAATTGTAAGCCTTCTTCTTGCTTTAAAAATGCATGAATGGTTTCTTCCTCAAGAGATAATAACTCAGGAACGATATAAGAAGACGTTTGTGACACCTCTGCAGCTAAGGCCATCGCTCGATCATTTAACCCTTGGTAAGTTGAGTTTGTCGTATCCTGATCATAACGCATATGAGCATACGTATATAATTTTCCGAGCTCTTCGGTTATCTCATTACTCTTCTGAAGAACAGCTAATAATGAAGTCGGTGAATTTCCCAAAGTCCCTTTTCCTTTTTGCAACTCTGGAAGTTTTGACTTAATTGATTGAAAGGATGCTTCCCATTCTTCACTTGATGAATAAATTGCTTCTAAGTCCCACGTTTGTTCAACCGGGATCTCTTCACGCTTCTTAACGGCTTGACTCATTTCACAGCACCTCCATTTAGATTCCCTTCATCCTATTCGACTTTCTTAGTTTAATTCCTCTTTCATTTTAGAATTCAAGTATAATGGATTTTTTTCGATAACGCGAAACATACACTTATGATCTAATTGAATGGCTTGTGATGAGTTTTTAGGATGAATGGCTTCGCGTAAGCGTATATACTGATCATTTGTAGTATCAAGCCTTTGTAAATAACGAACCTTAACTAACCAATCTAGATAACCATCTATGCTTAAAGTCCACGATTTAGTATCTAAAAGGTTGCGTTGTGAAAAAAGTCGATTTCGAATAAGCCCTTGCATACATTGGACGACGATGTTCTTGTTAAAGGGTTGGTTTAATGGTTGATATTGAAAGCATTCTAGTAGGAGGAAAGTTTGCCAAATGTAGGTCGGTGTTTCAAGGAGTTCACAATATGATGTTGGCCATCCAGCTTCAATTGGAAATAGACTTGGGGATAAACGATGCTTATAGACGAGTTGACGGAAATACCGTTCGATTAGGTGAGGATAAGGGTGCGGAATTTGGTAGCGCCAATGCTTCTTAATCGTTAACCATTGTTGTAACAATTGGGATGGTTTTAAAGGAGGGTATAGTACCGTTTCAATTTTAGTATCAATTAGAGGTACCTCATTATAGGAAGCTAATACTTTCGTTGTAGAGTATGGAGTAATATGGTGCAAATGACTAATCGCTTTTGTTTCAGGACAATAATATACAATCATTCGCTCGGATGTCTGTTGCTCGATAGAAGCAAACCACTCATATGCTTGTAACGTAAATTGATGCTGTCCCCTCCTTTTCAATCGGTTTCCCCCAAGTATCCAGACTGGTATAATCCCTTGCTGTAAGTACCCTTCTGTTCGCTTCTCAATAAGGTCAAGCGGAATCGTTGAGCATTGATACTCTAACGCATACAGCTTGTTTTGTAGGCGAAATACTAAATCTGGCCGTTGCTTAATGATAGGGAGATAATATTCCATTTTAACCGGAACATTTTGATTTTTTAACCAATCATACAAATCTCTTTTCCCTGTTAAATGATAGTTTGTTTCATGTTCTGGTAAATAGGAACAGCCTTGCTTAGAGTGATGGGCAAAATGAGAGTGGTTTTTTCGTCCTATCTTTAGGACGACAGGTTTTTCACAAACGGGGCAATAAAACTGATCTTTTTTACGAAGGTCTTTCAATTCTTGTAGTGGCCAATCATCGACAAGCGAGATGATCGTTCCATTTGATAATGAAGCAGTAAACATTTCCCACCTCCATTCTAGTATATAGAAACTATTTCGACGTGTCTTCTTTCTTCTCCTTCTTTTTTCACAAAAATCATTCCCTATTTTCAAATTTAAAGAAAGTTGGGGAAGCTTACCTGCTTCCCTCGGAAAGCGAAATATATTTTAGGAGCAGTTTAATTGCATTCCTGTATAGTTTGTTTAAATTCTCCTTCTCATTTATTAAGTCTTATCACTACAACAACGGCGATAGCAATCTAGATGTAGATTCAATTATTTTATAAAAAATGGAACGTTGCTTAAATGATTGTTGATCTAACCTTGTAGAATGCTCAAAATCATAAATAAAATCGCTCACTAACTTATTCACACTTTTTGTTCGGTATAAAAAGGCATTCACTTCAAAATTTAAATGGAAACTTCTCATATCCATGTTAGACGTACCAATCGAGGCAATTTCATGATCAACGATGAGAACCTTACTATGTAAAAAGCCTCGTTTGTACTCATAAATATCAACTCCAGCTTCAAGTAACTCAGGAAAATATGAGCGTGAAGCATGAAAAACGATTCGCTTATCTGGACGGTTTGGAACGAGAATTCTAACATCAATTCCACTTAAAGCAGCAATTTTAACCGCACTTAAAATATCATCATCTGGTATAAAATAAGGACTTGCGATCCAAATGGACTTCTTCGCTGACGTAATCATTGAGAAAAAGAGTTTTTTATTAATCTCCCATCTCGAATCTGGTCCACTTGCGATCATTTGCACACCACCATCACCTTTTTGATAAGGTGAAATAGGAGGTAAATAAGTAGGATTCACAATCGCTTGATTCGTGACATAATACCAATCTTGAAGGAAAATAAGCTGCAACGTTCTAACTGATTCCCCTTTGACATAAAGGTGTGTATCTCTCCACAAGCCAAAATATGAGTGTCTCCCTAAATATTCATCACCTATATTTAAACCACCAACAAAACCAATTACCCCATCAATGACAATAATTTTTCGGTGATTACGATAATTAATCTTATGGTTTAATACAGGAAGTCGAACTGGTGAAAATGCCTCAACTTCAACACCACCAGCACGCAATTCTTCAATATAGACACGTGAAAGTGCCCAACTTCCAACGGCATCATAAAGAAAACGAACCTCTACTCCTTCCTTTGCCTTTTCAATTAGAATTTCTTTAATCTCTTGACCAATTTTATCGTGTCTAACGATATAATATTCTAAATGAATATGATGCTCCGCAAGCTTTAACGATTGCAAAATATGAGTAAAGGTTTCCTTACCATCAGTCAGTACCTTTGTTTCACTCGCAAATGAAACTGGGTTTTTTCCAAGTTTGTGAGCTAATTGAAACAAAAGCTGCTGGTGCTCCCCCATTTTGTTCATCTGTTCTTCATTTAATGTCCGTTCTCCCTCAATCGTTTGAAATACTTCCTCATCTTTTACAGCCTTTTTAAAGAATGTTCGATTCTTGCGATGATTTTGACCAAATATTAAATAGAAGAAGAAACCAAAAATCGGGAAGGCTGCTAAGACGAGGAGCCACGTCAGCGTCTTTGTCGGATGACGATTTTCAAAGAAGATCACCACTGCAATGAAAACAACAGATAATGTAAAAGCAACACTAATAACACCAACAATCCAGCCTTCCCAGTACGACCTAGTTATATATAAAGCTGATATAATAATGATAAAAAAAATAAATACATTTAATCGAGTTTTCATCATACTCTCCTAAAATTAATTGCGTCGTGCTGAGCCATTATAAATGGTTGAACTTTTCTGAAATTGACCTTCTTTCTAGAAAAGCATGCAACGATTGACGCCGATGCCTTTCTCTGAACCGTCCTACATCCACATTGATTAGACTTTTATTTTTTCCATATTTCCCTTTTAATACAAGATGTATTTATATATTTTGATTCTTTAAAAAAAGCCCCAAAAGGTCTTAGCAAACCTTTGGGACATGTGAACCTTACTTGTCAAATGATGTACGCATCGTTAATAAAGCATCTGGTGCTGCAATCTCTTTGCCGTATTCTTTAATACGGTAAATAGAGACGTCAGATTCATAACCATACTCTAGCATTTGACTTAAAATATCATCCTGTTGATCTTCGTTGTAACGTTCATCATTAAAGAGTACATACACGTAATAAGTCCCCTCAAAATAATGAAGCTCGGTGTTTAAATCTTCAACGATCACACCGTGGCTTAAAGCAATCACATCTTCAAAATCAAGGAACCCAATGACAATCTCTAATTGCTCTAGTCCATCCTCCTGCTGCTCTTCCTCTGCGAGTAAATCAAGAACGGTTTGCTCATCTGAATCCTTGTCTTGTGAAACAGGAATTTCAAGCTTCACATTTCCATCAGTCACTTGACCTCGTGTTACAACGATTTCTAGCCCTTTATCTAAAGCATGAACCTGGATCCATAACGGACCATCTAGTTCAAATTCATCGCGATCACTTGCTTCGTTCATCATTTCAAAGAAGAGCTCTTCTCCACGCTCACGATTGTACCAGATCTCATCTCGATCAAAGCCTCGAGCCTCAATATCATTATACGTAATAAAAAACTTAATCGTCGTTTCATTCACGCGTTCAATATCCATAATTCGCTCTCCCCCCTAAAGTCGAGTTGTTCCTTATCAATAGAGTATGCTCGTTTCTCTATCATATCAAGGATTTGAAAAGGTTCAAAGGATTAAATATCGAACCCCTTCTAACTCTATTCTATGATAAATCGAGCAAAAATGGAAATCCTATCACCTATTTTTACGATAGATGGTGATTGTCCATATTATGATAAATCCTTTCTCTTAGTTTAACAGACATAAAATTAAATATCGAGCCATACATTTAGAAAAGACAAGCTTTTAAAAAATAAACTCTTCAAACGTATATGTAACGATAATAAAATTTATGAATTGCTAAAAGGGTGAAGGATATATGGATAGTGAATTTCTTATTTCGTTATTAACCATTATTGGTATTGATATTATTCTCGGTGGGGATAATGCAATAGTAGTCGCTTTAGCGTGCCGACATTTACCACCGTCCATACGTAATCGAGCCATTATATTAGGCATCTTATTTGCCTTATTAACAAGAATGTCATTAACCGTTGTTGCTGTTCAATTATTAGAGGTGCCCTTTTTACTTGCAATCGGTGGCGCTTTACTCATCTATATCGCTTATAGCCTACTCACAGAGCAAGCACGAGATCATAAGATTGAAGGTGGCGCAAGTCTCTTTGAGGCTATTCGTGCCATTATTATTGCAGATCTAGTTATGGGCTTTGATAACGTCATTGCTGTTGCAGGTGCAGCTCATGGAGACCATCTATTAGTGATGATTGGATTAATTATATCTGTGCCGATTATTATTTGGGGAAGTAAGCTTATTTTACTTGCTTTTGATCGATTTCCGATCATTACGTATATAGGGGCAGGTATATTAGCCTTTACCGCCTCTAGAATGATTACTCATGAGCCAATGCTTATGCCTTTATTCATCGGTCATCCTATTTTTACAATCATGATACAGTGCTTTATCATTATTGCGGTAATCGGGATCGGTGCTTATAAATTACGCAAACAAAAAGAAAGTAGCTCATTCACATATAAGTGAGGCTACTTTCATTTAGACATTAATTAACGAGACGTTGTGCCTCTTGTAATTGAAATGTACGAACCTTCCGAGGTAAGAAGCGACGGATTTCAGCATCATTATATCCAACTTGCAGACGCTTCTCATCAAAAATAATCGGTCGACGCAATAAACCTGGATGGTCACTAATAATTTGAAACAACGTTTGTAGAGGCAGTGTTTCTAAATCGACATTTAGTTCTTGAAACACTTTTGAACGCGTTGAAATAATTTCATCCGTTCCATCCTCAGTCATTCGAACGATATTTTTCACTTCCTCAACCGATAACGGTGATGTGAAAATATTTCTTTCTTCGAAGGGAATATCATGTTCTTCTAACCAAGCCTTTGCTTTTCGACATGATGTACAACTAGGTGATGTCAATAATGTAACCATCAAACGACCTCTCCTTATCTAATTTAAATTTGAGATCTACGAAGAGCTACTTTCATTCAATAGCCTCATCCTAAACCATACTTTACAACATAGCTATCTCACAAGTATTTACCCTGATGCGTGAGCTTCTAAACCTATTATAACTGATTTTCCTTTCTAAACAAATATGTTTATAAAGTTTTTGAGAATTTTTTTCATTTTAGAATAATTATTTTCATCATTTTGTCATGACTTTATTATTCCTTCACTTTTTCCTTTATTTCTTCGTAGGTAAGTACTTCCTCAACAGTCTGATAAGACTCACCATACAATTCCTTATCCTTGTACGTATGAATATTCTCATACGTATGTCTCATTTTCTCATAAATACTTCTCTCAGACTCATTCGTCGGCGACCAATAAAGAATTTCTAATTCATTGATTTCATTCGTCGCTAACGATCTACGTCTATATCCGATTGACTGAGCATGCTTAAAGCCTTCTCGATTATAAAACCTTTGTCTCTTCCTTGAATCAGTATCTTCGTAATCAATGGGCTCTACTTCAAGGATAATGGGCTTATTTTTCTCTTTTAACGCTTGGAGTAATTGCTTACCTAACCCTTGGCCTCTTGCTTCCTTTGATACAAATAAGTAATCGACAAAAACAAAATCGTCCGTTTCAACATACATTAACACGTGATGAGGTCCCTCATCTTTATAATAAATGTCGGCCTTTTCCTTTAATAATAATTCCATATGTTCTTTTGATTTCATCTCTTCTATCGGAAAGTATTGATTTAATTTCTTATACCAGTTCATTCACTATGACCCCCAAAAAGCATTTATACTAGTATATTCCTCTTTATCATCTTTTTTAAACAAGACTAGCCAAAAAAACTCCACTTATTCAATCTATATAAATGGAGCTCTAAAAGGCTTCCTTTTAGAGCTCCGCACGAATGATTTCTCCTTTTATCATATGCTCATACATTATTACTCGTTCATGACGGGTTTAGGTAATCGACACCTTCTGTATATCGATTCGAGGCATTCCAAAGCAAAAATTCGTTAATGTCTTCTTCATATAACGCACGTATTTGAGCCTCGACTTCATCTTTGCCATACTTAATGTAATTCCCTGACCCTAACCAGCTTGCAGTAAAATCTTGGATCCACGGGCGAGATACTGGTGGATCATCTAACTGAGCTAGTACTTCATTTTCCACTTCCGCATATGCCTTCGTTAACTCGTATGGATATAAGTCTGGCTTATCTATACCGAAATACGGAGTCCAATGACTCGGATAAATCATCGATGAGATGACATCTACATTATCAGAAATATTTGCGAAATTTTGACCAATTCCTGGTGCTTCACTAATGGTCGCCGCATAACCAAAAATATCTACAGATACATCTACGTCATATTTAGAAAGTCTTTCTCTCGCATATGCAACAAAATCCGTTACTGCTGTTACACGTTTTTGTACATTGTCATCCTCACCATCATATTCTCCAACCTCATACTCTAAATCCTCATCCCTTCTTTCAAATCCTTCTGGGAATCGAACATAGTCAAATTGAATTTCCTTAAAACCGAGCTGTGCTGCTTTTTCAGCAATCTCAACATTGTAATCCCACACCTCTTGCAAAAATGGGTTAACAAAAGATTCGTTGCGTCGATTTTCCCAAACTTGTCCGTCCTCTAAAAACGACCACTCGGGCTTCTCTTTTGCCAAAACAGAATCTTTAAAAACAACGACCCGGGCAATAGGATACACGTTGTTATCTTCTAGTGTTTTCATCAAACCGTCAATATCGCCAATGAAATTCTGAGAAATATCATAGTACGGAGAATCTTCATCAGGTCTAAAAGTTAAATATCCATGATCATCTTTAATATCGATCACCATTGAATTCAAATCCGTGCTATTTAGGAGTTCAAGCAACGTTTCAAATCGTTGCCCACCAGCCGAATTACCAGTCACATAAATGCCTCTCACCCCATCGTCTGGGTAAGGGAAATTGTAGCCAGAATCATGGGTAAATCGTGGCAACATTTCAGGTAATAGCAAGCTTCCCTTTCCTATTTGCTTCAATGAATGATTTTTTGCTTGTTCGTTTGGCTCTTGCTCAGCATGTACAAAAATTGGATTTACAAAGCTCACCATCAATATTAAGAGCACAGAAACCAATTTCTCCCCCATATGTCTCACTCATTTCTTTCTGGTTTTGTGGTCATCTTTAGCTTATGTACTAATCCTCATCTTTAGCATCCCAATCATCGGGAAGTGATTCAAGCTCTGTTAAAAGCTGCTTTTTTAATTGCTCAAGCTGTTCCTTATGACGTTCAAAGTAGTCTTGGTTAACAAGCCAATTTTCACCGTCAAAAAGAGCTTTCACGTTCCCTTCTTGGATTTGCTGCTCTAAATAAGCTACAGGCAAATCCAAATATTTAGCAAGCTCTTTTAATGTCACAAACATGCTTCTTCCCCCTCTATATCCCTTAACCGAATTTATGACAGTGGAAGTACATGGAATAAAATCATAATAAAATGAAGGATTGAACCAGCAAGAACAAATAAGTGCCAAATAGCATGATGAAATTTAAACCCTCTCCAAACGTAGAAGATCGTCCCAAATGTGTAGCAAACACCACCTGCAACTAGCAGAACCATACCTGTTGTTGATAAGGTAGAAACAATCGTGCTCATCGGGATAATCGCAAGCCATCCCATCGCAATATAAAATAACGTAGATAAAAATAAGAAACGTTTTACAAAGAACACTTTAAAAATGACACCTATTGTTGCTATTCCCCAAATAACACCAAATAGCGTCCAACCTAGCGCACCTTGAATGACAATAAATAAAATAGGCGTATACGTACCTGCTATAAACAAATAAATTGAAGCATGATCGAAAATTTCAAATAAGTCTTTCACTTTCCCAGGAGGAAAAGCATGCACTAATGTGGATGATAAATATAACAAAAGCATAGTTACACCATAAATCGTAAAACTTACAATGTGTAAGGCTGATCCATATATCGATGAAAATACAATTAATAAAACAAGTCCAGCAACACTTAACAGTGCTCCTAAACCGTGTGTAATTGCATTAGCGATTTCCTCTTGCTTCGTAAACGTGTGTGTGGAGGCCATTTTTATTTCACTCCTTTCATTACTATATTAACTATAACATAAAATGCTACGAAAAACTGCGTAGTAGCCTTTTCTTCATTACGTAGCATCGTAGTCTACAATGATGTTACATTTGTCTGAAAAGTGGAGTTTTTTAAAACAAACGTGGAGATACTAAACCGTCGCCTTCCCTTGAAGCCATTTTCAACTACCGTGAATGTAAAAATTTCATTTGTCAAAAAGAATGTAAATCTATATAATAGAAAAAATACACTTTTTTAATAAAACGTAAGGAGGATATTATGAGACATGTTACGTTAATTGATGTATTTGAACATCCAATTACTCAAAAGTATATAAAACGATCTGGCATGGCTCATGCTATCGCTTGTGCCTACCATGCGTTTAAACTTTCCCATCAATATAATGTTGAAACGGACACAGCAACGAAAGCTGCATTTTTACATGATATCGGTCATTATACGTGGTATCGTAATGGCCAATGGGATTACGAGCTATACAAGGAAAATGATATTCATGCAATTAAAGGGTCAGAGCGGGCTCATAAATTACTCATACGTTTAGGGGAGCATCCGAAAAAGGCCAAGGAGATTGCTTTAGCCATTCTATTTCATACAGATTCCTATTTACCTGGAGGTCGTTTGCAATTAAACCCTCTCCAACACGTTGTCGCATTAGCAGATGAAGCCGACGAAGAGCCAGGCGGAAATCACCATTATCGGAAAATTAGCGATGAACAAGCGAGACAACAGCTCCAACGCTTAGATCAGCAAATTGACCAACTGCAAAACGTCGCCCAAGGCTACTAATCCGAAAGTCATTGGAAAAGTTGGTCTTTAACTTTTTCAATGACCCTTTCACAATGATCTTGTCACTGCTTAAAAATGACAGAGTCAATGATCTCCTCTGAAAGCATTCCATTAATCCGTTCCAAAACGATTCCGTCTTCATCTATAACGAGAGTCGTTGGTATCCCTATCACTTCATATAATTCCATCACATCTCCCTCTTCATCCATCATCGGATCAAAGGAAGCTCGAAAATAATCAAGAAACGGCTTCACCTCAGACTTACTTTGCTCTTGGCTTGTCAAATTTACGACGACCAATTCTCTACCTGCTTTCTTTAAGCGCTCGTCTAAAGCGACAATTAAAGGCATTTCCTCTTGACAAGGTGCACACCAAGTAGCAAAAAAATGTAGGACTATTCCTTGTCCTCTATAATCGTTAAGCGATACATTCTTACCTGATAACGTATGAAGAGAAAATTCCTTCGCTTGTTGTCCAATTTGAACACCTGGTTTGACCATGTTTGCTACAGATTCCTCTAACTGTTGAAATGTTGATTGTGATTGACTGTACATAAAACCGACCACACATAATAACACGATGAGTGCAGCACGATAAAATATCTGTTTACTTTGATAGATCATTCTCTCACCCCTCACTTGTTTGAGCTGTTATAATGAAACGTATGTCCCAATTTTTGAAATCATGCAAATAAGTAAAGGAGATTTTTAAATGGCATTGTTGCAGCTTATTCAATTGTGTGCAATCCTCCTGTTAGCTGGTTATATCCTTTTTCTTTCCCTCTATTCCTTATCAGTCGATGTGATCTTCTTCGCATTATTAAGCCTAAATTTGATCTTATGGATTTTACGTCTTAGAGGTAAGCATAAGCAAGAATGAAACACCCTATACAAAATTAAGCTCTCTCTAGGCATTTGCATTCTGTTTTGGTATGATTTGTTTATGGAATTGTAGAAAGGATGGACAAAATGAAAACAGTATTTTCTGGAATACAGCCGAGTGGAACATTAACATTAGGAAATTATTTAGGTGCGATGAAGCACTTTGTCGATATGCAGGAAGATTATAACTGTTATTTCTGTATCGTGGACCAACATGCGATCACCGTTCCACAAGATCGCCTACAGCTAAAAAAGAATATTAAAAGCCTAGCAGCCCTATATTTAGCAGTTGGAATTGATCATGACAAATCGACTTTATTTATCCAATCTGAAGTACCAGCACACGCACAATTAGGTTGGATTATGCAATGTGTTTCATACATAGGTGAACTTGAACGAATGACACAATTTAAAGATAAATCTGAAGGAAAAGAAGCTGTATCTTCAGCCTTACTAACATATCCTCCATTAATGGCTGCTGATATTTTGTTATACAAAACAGATATTGTGCCTGTTGGAGAAGATCAGAAGCAACACCTTGAATTGACTCGCGATTTAGCCGAACGCTTTAACAAAAAGCATAATGACATTTTCACCATTCCTGAAGTGAAAATTCCTAAGGTTGGAGCACGTATTATGTCATTAAACGATCCACATAAGAAAATGAGTAAATCAAATCCTAATCCAAAAAGCTACATCTCTATGCTAGATGATGAAGCAACGATTACGAAAAAAATAAAAAGTGCAGTAACAGATACTGAAGGCACTATACACTTTGACAGAGAAACAAAACCAGCCGTATCGAATTTATTAACCATTTATTCATTATGCACAGGTATCGACATAAACGAACTAGAAGCAACTTATAGCGGAAAAGGCTATGGTGAATTTAAATCCGATTTGGCTGTAGCTGTTGTTCAAACATTAAAGCCGATCCAAGACCGATATTATGAACTTGTTAATTCTGATGAGTTAGACAAAATTCTTGATCACGGAGCGGAAAAGGCGAACAAAGTGGCCACTAAAATGATGAAAAAAGCAGAAAAAGCAATGGGATTAGGAAGATAAACGGCATGCATTCGAACGAAAGAGGCTGGGAATGGACTCAAATAAAGGAAAGGGTGAATGACCCCACAGGTGAAGCCGAGGAAGACTCAGCTCCGCCCCGCGGAAAGCGAGAAGGGCACTGAAAAAGTCCTTTCTAGTAACTCAAAGAAGGGTAACGGCACGAACCTGTGACCGCCCTTCACTTTAAAGAGTAAGAAATAATGAAAAAAAGTCGGTGAAATTTTACTTATCGTTAAATTTCACCGACTTTTTTTCATTTCAACCAGAGGAGGGTTTTGTCCCATCCTCTTTTTTACAATCCTTATATGATTAATAACCTGCATTACGCTTCATGATTTTCCCTACGAAAAATGATAAGCCTAATGTTCCCACTAAGATTACAACCGTTAAAATCTGCATAACTGCATAAGCAAATCCATCCATATGATAGCTCTCCCTTCACCGATCGTCCTTCTTATTATTATAGGAGAGTTCATAAATCATGTAAATATTTTATACCCAATAAATTTGAACGATTTCCAAACACTACTTAACCCTTTCATTCTGTTCCAACTCCCATAACTTCTCAAAGAAAGCTTGTCCCTTTACCATAGCTTCACATAATGCCTCATGTTGTGTACTCCATCCATCCTTAACCTCTGCATACAATTGAGTCCAAGCATCTTCTCGAGTTAACATTTGAATCCTAACATAATCCTGAGGGCACCATTCTGTGTACCAATAGCGCACTTCTGCATCCGTACCCGTAGAATATAATTGATCTAACGCCATATACAAAAGCTGCTTTAACTGTCTCTCTTTACGCGTAAGCCCTTTTAGTTCATGAGGATGAGGCGAAAGGATATGATACTCTTTTTCCACTGCCTCTTCTACTGAAAATCGTTTGACGCTCTCCTGTTTTATTTTTTCATAGACTGCCTGCTCTTGTCTTGGTGTTAAGCGACTTTTACGAATTGGTGTCTTATAGCCCATAGTATCAATCGCAATCATTCGTACACCATCAGTCGCAATAAAACAATAATCCAGTTGGATTCGCGACATATTTTTGCGTAAGTAACTTTGGTGATGAACATACGCCAACAACTCTTCTGGTAACTCCAGTAATTGATTTTCAATGTAATCAAACAAATTTCGATTCACCCATGCTAAAATAGCTTGGTCTAATACTTCAATTCGGTCATCACTACGCCATTCATGAAACTCACACACATTATAGCCGTTTTCCTCACCTTCAAACCAATTAACCCATACATCACGGATATGGACCACCATAGCCATAGCCCTCCTAACTGTAAGCTTTTGTATCCACAGTATAGGCAGACCTCAACCAGTTTATTCCACTGAATTCATGATTTCATTTCTTACCTTCACTTCTTAACTCTTTTTCTCCATGAAATTTCATACGTAATGCTCAATAAGATAAGAATAAGCCCGATTAAAAAAACATATAACTCAACCCGACGAATGATAAATGATACGTACATTGAAAATTCGTAGCCAGTCGTTAATAAATTTAAATAGGCAACTAACGAAATCCCACCGACCACAGCGAAGACAAAGCCTAAGATGAGGAAAAACAATCGAATCATTTTTTTCACCTGCTTTTTAATTTTTATCCTAAACCATCACCTCTCCTTAAATGACAACACTTCATCGTTCTGTTTTAAAATAGGAGGAACACTTATATAATGAGCTCGCATCAACAGTAAGCATATTTTTCGTCGATATATATTGGTTTGCTGCAGACTCAATTAATTTAAAACCTACATAATATCCTAACCAAAGTGGAACACCTGTGTTTGGATCACCATACAGTAAAGTGTGATACGCTTTTCTTCCTTTCTTATAAAGAAACGGTTTTAAAAAATGATCAAACCATCCAATTGAAGAAGCTTCATCATAGTATCGTGTCCATACAGCACACTCCTGCTTTCCGAGCTCTTCTTTAACAGCCCATTCTGCAAGACCCTCCATACAGATTGATTCTAATAATGTCATTTTCTCTTCATTTTCCTTTGTATGAGCTAGGCGACACACATGATGATATTCGTGAATGGTTAACGCTCGTAACTGTTCTTTTGTTATTGTTGGCTTTATTAATAAAACGATAGCATGTGATAATGTGATGCCTGTTTTTTCCCCTAATTTCTTTAATAATGGTGGTGGTTCATCGATAAGAGGTAATATATAAATTTTACAAGCGGGTCCATCCCATTTTTTTCGTAACCGTTCATATTCTTGTTTCACGATTGACCAAGGGTGTAGCTGTAACCACGTATCGATGTCCTCCTCACTTACCAGTTGATCTGGAGTAAACAATCCTAATTGCCATAAATAAGCTTGAAGACTATCAACATGATCGGTTTGGAACAGCGAACATAACGGTTCGATGATCCACTTTTGTTGTCGATTCATCTTATCTCCATAGCTTTTTACATATGCTTGTAACCATTTATCCGTACGAACGACTCCCATGCAACACCCTCCCTAGTTCTACTATATGAGACAACACTTTAAATTGAACCATGTTAGACGAATTCTTCTTAAATGTATTGGGATATTCATAAATAATGAACGAAAAACTTCAATTGCGAATAAACTAAATAAAGACGTTTGCTAGAAGTAGGTGAAAACATGGAAGATAACGTACAAAGAATGGTCCTATTAGTCGTAATCCTATTCATTATCTTTAGCTTTTTAACAGGATTCGATGTTACAAATGATGCGGATGTTGACAACGATGCTTTAGACCCAGCAAGTCCATTACTACTTTATGATTAACCTTAACGAACCATTAAGGAGGGGTTTATATGTATCAGAATGGTCCACCTCATTACAACCCCTATAATACTAAACAACAGTATTACTATAATCAGCAATCACAATCACCGCCACCGCCATTTCAACCTCAGCAGGCTCCAAATCAAAACAACAAAAAAAAGCCACAACTATCACCGAATACGCTTGCAGTTGTGACCGCTCTGTTAACAAATGCATTAACAGTGCAATCGGTATTAATCGATAAAGATAAAACGATTCAAGTTCTATTAGAAGGCTCATTACATGTTCCAAATAAATCAGAGCTCGACATTCTCATTGATCAAGTACGTGATGTACCAGTAGGAGACTTTATTAACTCACTGTTAAATCAAGAAAAATAGAAGCTATGCGTGTTCTGCATGTTCACACGCATAGCTTTAAGTAATTCAAACTTGATTATTGATTACTCTTCTGTTCGAATTTCATCGTCCATCCATAACGCTTTTCTTCTTTCTTCCATTCATATTTCAAAATCGCTGAAAACGATTTTCCTTTTTTACTTTTTAAGCCCTTCACCTTCGCTTCTCCATGTTTCAAAATCGATTTGACCATCGTTTTTGTCGGCTTCTTATTTAAAGCAGCTAAGTAACGATCATTTTTCCAAATGACAAAGGTACACCCACTTTTCCAATTGCTGCATCCAAACCCCTTTTTTCCCTCAATAACTTGATGGTTACACCTTGGACATGCACCTAGAGTTTCATTTGTCTTCAATGAAGGAGACTGCTGTTTAATGACCACATCATCAGATTGCTTCATTCGGTCAACCATTTGTCCAGTTAGCTTTGTAATAAAAGTTAAAAAAACATCCTTATGTAAGCGATTTTTCTCAATTTCCGATAAAGCTTTCTCAAGTCTACCGGTAAAATGTAAATCAAATAACTCTTTAATTGGCAACGTTTCAACTAGCTTTTTACCTAACTCCGTGCACGTTATATTCTTTTCTTTAAACGTAATATAACCGACCTTTTTTAATTTTTTTATCGTGTCAGCTCTCGTTGCAGGAGTCCCGATGCTGTAACCACTTAATATTGAATCAAGCCATTCATTCTCCTCTTGGCCTTCCTTAGAACTCTCTATATGTTTCCCGCATGTTTCCATTACCTTCAATAATGTCTTTTCCGTATGTGGCTTTGGTGGTTTCGTTTGTTTCTTTTCGACTTTTACGTTCTGGAGAAGGACGTCTTCATTTTCGTGAATCAACGGCAGCATGACATCCTTTGATACATCATCCTCCACCTCCTTCCAACCTTTCTCTAACTGAACCTTTCCTTTTGCGCGAAAAAAACCATCAACCTGTTCATACGGTACTAGCTTAATCACCGTTTCTTCATAAGTAGCTATTGGCATAAATTGCATGAGGAATCGATTTCTTATTGCTTCATAAACGATCTTTTCATCTTGAGTGAACGATTTCGGAATGACATATGTTGGAATGATCGCACTGTGACTTTCTACTTTCGCATTGTTAAAAACTCGTTTCGACTGATGAAATTTTAGTTTATGTTCATAAGACAATCCTGCTTTCAACGTTTGCAAAACTTTCTCAGCCTTTTGTTTTAAACTCTCATCCAATGCAACACTAGAAGTTCTCGGATACGTAATCCACTTCTTCTCATATAGTTGCTGGGCGACTTTTAACACCTTATCAGACGTCCATCCGCGATATTTACTCGTTATGTAGCCTTGTAAATGAGTCAAATTAAATAAAAGGGGAGCGTATTCCTTCTTTTGCTTGACATCCTTCTTCACAACCTTTGCCCTTTTCCCTTGAAGTAATCCAGCTATATGATCTAACTGGCTCCGCTCCTTAAACGTATTTGACTTCAAATAATAGTCCGCTTCAAAATGATCGTTGTTTGCCGTTTGACAACGGGCTTTCAACTTATAATAATCTTCTGGCTGAAACTGCGCTATTTCTTGATCTCGATCATAAATGATCTTTAATGTCGGCATAAGAACTCGACCGACGTTGAGAGCCCCTTTTCTCGCTCCTTTTTGGTAACATAACGTCGCAACGGACGTCAAATTAATACCTAACAACCAATCTGCCCATTGACGACTTAACCCCGCATCACGTAAAGGACTCAACTCACTGTTATCCTTTAACCTTAATAGACCTGCTCGAACTTCTTCCCCTGTCCATTCATTTAATAACAGACGATACACTTTTTTTCTACTCCCAATTTTCAGAAGAATTGTATCGGCAATTAATTGACCTTCTCGATCATAGTCACACGCAGAAATGACCTCTGCTACATCTGTTCGGGAGATTAAACGTTTAATGAGCATAAATTGCGTATAGGAGCCCTGCCTTCGATCTTTTTTTACTTTATATTGAAATGTTGGTGGTATAAATGGAAAGTATTCTAACTTCCAAGATGCTTTTTCTTCGTCATAATCCTTCACATCATAGAGCTCCAGTAAATGTCCGTAGGCCCATGTAATGATATATCCATTGCCTTCATAATAACCGTCTTTACGTCCCTTTATTTGAAGCGCATCTGCTATATTTCTTGCGACAGAAGGCTTTTCAGCAATAATGACCTTCATCTTATCGCATCCTTTCAATAAACTTCCTACAGAATCTATGTTAGAACACTTCTTTTTGAAATTCTACTTTTATTCAAAAAAAACCGCGTGAATCCACTGAAGAAGTGCAAATCAAGAGGCCACTGAAAAAGTTTGGTTTTAACTTTTTCAGTGGCCTTGAAGTAATGTGCGTAGCCGTTGCCCGATTTTGAAAGCCTTGCAATGAG
>NZ_JBGUAV010000010.1:0-123275 GCF_041821005.1 Halalkalibacter sp. AB-rgal2 | reverse complement strand
CAACTAAGAAGCTCTTAAGCTTCTTAGTTGTTCTTTAATGCTTCTATAATTGCTTCAGCGACTGTATGTGGGATCGATAACGAGACAAATTCTTCTACGCTCGCTTCCTTCATTTTCTTCACAGAACCAAAATGCTTCAGTAAAACTTTTTTTCGTTTTTCGCCTATCCCTGGAATATCATCAAGTACAGATTGAAAGAGCGATTTTGACCGGGTTTGACGATGAAAACTAATCGCAAACCTGTGTACTTCATCCTGAATACGCTGTAATAAATAAAATTCATGGCTATCTCGCTTTAAAGGAACAATCTCAGGTGGATTCCCCATTAATAATTGCGATGTACGATGCTGCTCATCCTTTGCTAAACCACAAACAGGAATACTTAAGCCTAATTCGTCCTCAATGATTTCTTGAGCTGCGCTTATTTGACCTTTTCCACCATCGATGACAATGAGATCGGGCAAAGGGAGTTCTTCCTTCAGCAATCGAACATAACGCCTTCTAACAACTTCTCTCATAGAACCGTAATCATCAGGGCCTTCCACCGTTTTAATTTTATATTTACGATAATCCTTACGACTCGGTTTCCCGTCTAAAAACGTAATCATTGCTGAAACTGGATCAACACCTTGTATATTCGAGTTATCAAAAGCTTCGATTCGATACGGTGTGGTCATGTTCAATCGTTCTCCGAGTCGTTCTATCGCTTTAATCGTCCGTTCTTCGTTTCGTTCGATAAGGGAAAATTTTTCATTTAAAGAAACGGTTGCGTTTTGATTTGCTAGTTGTAGCAATTCTTTCTTCTTGCCTCGCTTTGGAGCATGAACGGGAACCATCAGCAATTGTTCAAGTAACGCTGTCTCAATTTCATCTGGCACTAATAGTTCAGCAGGCTTCAGATGCTCTTTCTTTAAGTAAAATTGGCCAATAAAAGTCATTAAATCTTCATGAGCATCTTGGTAATAAGGAAAAATAGAAACATCTCTTTCGATTAGACGTCCTTGTCGAATGAAAAATACTTGTACACACATCCATCCCTTATCGTGTGCAAATCCAAATACATCACGATCTAGACGATCTGAAATCGTCATTTTCTGCTTCTCCATAACCACTTCCATATGACTAATCGTATCACGGAGCTCCTTCGCTCGTTCAAAGTCTAACTCCTCAGAGGCTTTTAACATTCGTGTCTTTAATTGCTCCTTCACTTCTTCATGTCCAGCTCGTAAAAACTTACTAATGGCCTGTACCATTTCTTGATTCTGTTCTTGAGATACGTCATAAACACACGGTGCCAGACATTGACCAATATGATAATACAAACAAACCTTATCTGGAAGTTTTCTACATTTTCTAAGAGGATAAATCCGATCTAATAGCTTCTTCGTTTCATTCGCAGCACCCGCATTTGGATAAGGACCGAAATATTTCCCACCGTCTTTTTTAACCTTCCTCGTTATGATTAATCGTGGATGCTCTTCGTTCGTTAGCTTTAAATAAGGGTAAGATTTATCATCCTTGAGCATGACATTATATTTCGGATCATGCTTTTTAATTAAGTTCATCTCTAATATAAGTGCCTCAATATTAGAGGAGGTCACGATATATTCAAAATCAACAATTTCACTAACGAGCCGCTGCGTTTTCCCATCATGTGATCCTGTAAAATACGATCGCACACGACTCTTTAACGATTTAGCTTTTCCGACATAAATGATCGTTCCTTGTCGATCCTTCATTAAATAACAGCCAGGTTCCCCAGGCAATACAGCCAGCTTCTCCTTTAACAATACTACCCCCCCTAACAAAAAACATGACAGCAATTAAGAAAAGACGCTACTGAGTTTTCCTTATAAAAAACGCCTAAAAAGGGAAGCCCTCTTTAGACGCCTTACATCTCATTTCTCAGACGATTTATGCGTGCTTATTTAATAATTCTGCCAAAGCATCTTTCGGCTGAAAGCCAACAACTTGATCGACAACTTCACCATCTTTGAAAACAAGAAGCGTCGGAATACTCATTACGCTATATTTACCAGCTGTTTCTTGGTTATCATCGACATTTAGTTTGACAATCTTTGCTTTATCACCCATTTCTGAATCAAGCTCTTCAAGTACGGGAGCAATCATCTTACAAGGTCCGCACCATGGAGCCCAAAAATCAGCAAGAACGACCCCTTCACTCGTTTCAGAAGAAAATGTTTGATCAGTCACATTTACAATAGCCATTATAATTATCCTCCTCATTGTGAATCTAATTTTTCATGACTAGTATATCACTAGCCATCATGAAGCGCGAATATGTTGCTCAACTTTATTTTATGCAAATAAACTTAATTATAGAGCATGTACAAAAATTACCAAAAAAATATGATAATCGCTCTGTTCGCTATGTGTCTTCTGGTTAGTAAACACTCCCCACAAAGACTTTTAAAAGATGTAGCGACTATGCTCATTGCTTAAAGGTCATTCAAAAAGGAAACCTCTTATAATAAAAATAAATAAGCTATCCCTGCTAAAATAAAGGCCGCACAACAAACATATAAAATTTTCATCAATGTTTCCATCATTATCCCCTTCTAACGAGCAATTATGCTAGCTCCAATCACATAAGACAAACCAATTGATAATAACATGGCAATCAAACCTACTGCTCGATTGTCTCGTTCAATCTCCTCATCTACCTTAAAGCTAGGGGTTAAAAACTCAAAAATAAAGTAACTAAATAACAGTAAAAGAAAACCAAATACTCCCCAACCTAACATCGTAAATAGTGAATCTGAATGTTCAATCGAATGGCGAAAAATATTGACAACACCAAACACTTTGCCGCCTGTAGCCATCGCAACCGCTATGTTCCCATTTTTTATTTCCTTCCAATTATTATAACGGGTCACTAATTCAAATACACCTAAAAACAAAATAAGTGCCAAAACAGACACACTATAATAGGCTGCTGTTTGTACAAGCTCATATTCAAATAAGGCGTCCATATGCTTCTCCTCACTTATTTTAATTCAACAACAGTGTTACCGAGACCACCTTCATTCATTCCTCCATCACGCTCATTTTTCACGTGCGGGTGCTTCTTTAATAGTTGTTTCACTCCTTTTCGTAAAGCACCGCTTCCTTTTCCGTGTATGATTGAGACTTGATGATAGCCAGCAAGTAAAGCATCATCAATATACTTCTCAACCCTTCTCATCGCTTCTTCGTATCGTTCACCACGTAAATCAAGCTCTGATTTCACATGATGATCATTTCCCCGTAGCATGGCCATTGGCTTTGTCTCTACTTGCTTTGGACGATCGATCAATTGAAGATCATCTGCCTTTACCTTCATCTTCATAATCCCCATTTGAACTTGGTATTCGTCATCTGACACCTTCTCCACAACAAAACCCTTTTGACCAAAGCTTAACACTTTTACTTCATCACCAGCCTGAATTAATTGCTTCTTCTTTTGCGCTGCTTTTTTCACCTTTTTCTGTTTTGGTGTTAACTGTGGAGACGCTAAATCTAAATGTTTTTTCGCATCAATAATTTGATGTTCCTTTACCGAAAGTCCTTGTTTTTGCATGTCTCTTAATTCTTCGATAATGACTTCAGCCTCTTCTTTAGCTTTCATGACAGCTTTCTCTGCTTTTTCCTCAGCCTCTTTGAACAAGCGTTCCTTTTGTTTCTCAAATGACTCTAATTCATTCTCAAGTTGCCGTCGAAGTCCCTCAGCCTCTTGGCGAATTTGTTCAGCCTCATCCCACTCCGATTCTGCTGAGCGTTGACTTGTTTCAAGCGAGGCAATCATTGATTCAATTTGATTCGTCTCACTATCAATCTGTTCCTTCGCTCGTTCAATAATCCGTTCATCTAGCCCTAACCGTTGCGAGATAGCAAATGCATTACTTCTTCCTGGAACACCAATAAGTAAACGATAGGTCGGTCTTAACGTCTCAACATTGAATTCCACACTCGCATTCATGACACCTTCACGATTATAAGCATAGCCCTTTAACTCACTATAATGGGTTGTCGCAACCGTACAAGCTCCTTTTTTGTAGACATCATCCAAAATAGCGATAGCCAATGCCGCTCCTTCAGTTGGATCAGTTCCTGCACCTAGTTCATCAAATAAGACGAGACTTTCAAAATCAACCTGACTCAAAATATCGACAATATTTGTCATATGTGAAGAGAACGTACTTAAGCTTTGCTCAATCGACTGTTCATCACCTATATCAGCAAATATTTTTTTGAAAACAGCTAATTCTGATTCTTCTTCTACAGGCACATGCAATCCAGATTGCGCCATTAACGTTAACAAACCAACCGTTTTTAATGTCACTGTTTTACCACCGGTATTCGGCCCCGTAATAATTAAAGATCGGTACATTTCACCTAACCCAACATCAATCGGGACCACTTCTTCATCCTCCAATAATGGATGACGAGCTTTTTTCATATTCATGAAACCACGATCATTTAAGATCGGTTTCGTTGCTCTAATTTGCTTTGCGTAGCGAGCTTTAGCAAAAATGAAATCAAGCTCACCTAAAATCGTAACATTCTCTAACAACTCCTGAGCAACTTCTGCAACCTGACCTGTTAATTCATTTAAAATTCGTTCAATTTCACGTTCCTCCTTACTCTTTGCCTCTCTTAATTGGTTGTTAATCGTCACGACTGCTTGAGGCTCAATGAATAGCGTTGCCCCTGAAGCAGATTGATCGTGGACAATCCCCCCAAAGGAGCTACGATACTCCTGTTTAACCGGAATGACAAAACGGTCATTCCGAATTGTAATAATGGCATCCGAAAGCATCTTTTGCGTGTTTGATGAACGAATCGTATTTTCTAATTTTGACCTTACTGCAGATTCAAAGCTTTTCACTTGTTGTCGAATCGTACGCAACGTTGGACTAGCCGTATCCAACACTCCACCGTGGTCGTCAATACATTGCTTAATTGATTTTTCAGTATCCGTTAAAGTAACAATTTGTTCTACATAATCATACAATCGTGGTAATGAGATTTCATCCTCTTCCACCATCGTTGAAATAAATTTTTTTAATCGACGACCACCATAAATCGTACTTGCTATTTCATTTAGCTCTGAAGCAGACAGTATCCCACCGATTATGGCTCTCTTTGCATGCGCGGTTATATCAAAAATGCCACCTAATGGTACTTGTCCCTTCAACCTTAAGATAGTTGCTCCTTCAGCTGTTTCCTGCTGCCATCTATTCACCACTTCTAGGTCAAGAGACGGCATTAAATGATGCAGCTTATGTACCCCTAACGATGAGGAAACATGCTCACGTACTTGTTCCTTCATTTTCGTATATTCTAATACCCTTAATACCCGTTCCATTGTTTATCTCCTTTTTCACGTTCTTAATCATGACGTTTTAAAAAGGCTGTCAATTCCTCTAAAGTCCACGTATTAATGACCCATTTAGGAGAAAGCATCGCTTTCCGAGCTGTTCCTGTACCAAAGCTCATTTCAGACAGACCTTCCACTCGGTGAGCATCCGTATTAATGGCTACGTTTACTCCTTCCTCATCAGCCCACTTTAGCCATTTTGCTGATAAATCTAGCCGGTATGGACTAGCATTTAATTCAAGAGCTGTGTTCGTTTCCTTCGCCAATTGAATCAAGTGTTCGACATCGACATTGTATCCTTTCCTTCTTCCTAACACTCTCCCTGTCGGATGGGCGATTATATCAACATGAGGATTATATAACGCTGTTTTCAAACGTTCCATTATCGTATGCTCATCCTGCTGAAATGAAGAATGAATCGATGCAATAACAAGATCTATTTCAGCTAGTATGTCGTCCTCATAATCCAATGTCCCATCTGGTAATATATCCATTTCAATTCCTGTTAAAATCGTGATATCATCATATTGTTTATTTAGATGGCGGATACGTGCGTGCTGCTCTTTTAACCGTTCAACCGTTAATCCATTAGCCACTCTTAGAAATTTAGAATGATCGGTGATCGCGATATATGAATAGCCTTTTTTTCGTGCGGACTCAACCATTTCTTCAATTGAATTCGCTCCATCACTCCACGTAGAGTGCATATGTAAATCTCCACGAATATCCTCATCCTGTAAGTAAGTTAGCTTTCCTGCCTGTGCTTTTTCAATTTCACCTTGATTTTCACGTGCTTCTGGAGGGATATACTCTAATTGAAAATGAGTAAAAAAATCCTCCTCCGTTGAAAACGTATGAAGTTCTCCAGTTTCAATGTTCTCAACACCATATTCACTAATTTTTTCCCCTCGTTGCTTCGCTAGTTGACGCATTTTTACATTATGATCTTTGGATCCTGTAAAATGGTGAAGCGTCGTTGCGAATTCTTCTTCACTCACGAGGCGAAAGTCTATTGAAACAGGATATGTTCCTAACACTTCAACGGAAACCTTCGTGTCACCACTAGCGATCACATTCGAAAGAAAAGGTAGCGCTAGCAATTCCTCCTTCACTTGTTTTGGGGCTACTGTCGCAATGATAAAGTCTAAATCCTTCACATCTTCACGAAGACGTCTAAAACTACCTGCCCGAGAGAAACGCTTAATGGAAGGTATTGAAACTAATGCAGTCTCCACTTGCTCGATAACAGGAATCACGTAGGGGAGTGCTAACCGCTCAGGTCGTGTACCAACTTCTTTAATCGCCGCAAAAATTTTCTCCTCTGTTTTCTTGCCAAATCCTGATAACTGTTGAACTTTCTCTTCTATACATGCTTGCTTTAACGTTTCTATATCTGTCACTCCGAGCTCACGATACAGCTTTCCGATTTTCTTTCCACCTAAGCCTGGTAAGCTTAAGAGAGCAACTAAGCCTGACGGTAAATCTGCCTTCAATTGCTCTAACAAACTAGAATGACCTATTTCCTTTAGTTCATTGATAACCTCTGCCGTTGCTTTACCTATTCCATTCAAAGTAGCAGGGTTATCGATCTCTGCTAATGTACGTTGCTCTGTCTCTAATGCTTGAGCCGCTTTGCGGTATGCTGCAATTTTAAAAGCATTCTCACCTTTGATTTCTAAGTATATGGCAATATGCTCAAGCGTACGGATTGCATCTTTAATATTCATCTTCCACCGACCCTTTCCATAGTTCCATAAGGGCACTGGAAAAGCTTGAATTTCAACTTTTTTCGGTGTCCCTTAAGCAATGTGCGTAACCGTTGCCTATTTTCCAAAGAATACGAGTGTTTTTTCGTATCAGGGGAGAAACGTGTGAAGCCATTGCTAGTCAGATTCAGAGCACTAAAAAAGTTCATTTGTACTTTTTCAGCGGCCTCTAGTTCCATCATACCGAGAATCATGGCTAAAATGCAACAGAGTCGTGGGTACCGAAAAATTTTGGCTTTTAACTTTTTTATTGCACTCACAAACTCCTCTTTTTATAGCGTCTATGAATTCTCACTCCACTTCTTAAATCAAGCCCTTCCTCTATACAAAAAAAATCTGACTCTATCTACACTATGTTAGAGTCAGATTGCTATCATTATAGTACATTACCTTCCCACAATCCTCTTATCCACTCAGACAAGAATGGCGTGTTCGTTAACATATATTCTGCCACAATCGAACGCTGCAGTTGGTCTTGAACAATATCAATTGGTAATAACGCCCCAACAATCAAGATAACAAAAATAATTAAATACACTTCAACGAAGCAAAAGATTCCACCTAATAGCTGGTTCGCCGTTCGTAAAACTGGTATATGCGCTAAAAAATCTAGCATTGAGCCAATAATATGAAGGATAATCTTCGTTCCGAAGAAAAGAATAGCAAACGCGATTCCCGAATAATAAACACTTTCTGCATCGAACGTTTGAAAGATCATACCTACAGGGCTATCTGATGAAAACTGTGGATAAGGAATCCATAGTCGAATAAACGTCGCTAATTCACTAAAATACGAATAAGCAACATATAACGCAGCTACAAAGCTAATTAAATGAATGAGCTGTAAAATAAACCCCCGTCTTCGTCCAATAAAGAAACTACAAATTAATATAAATATAATTAAAAAGCTAAGCATTTTACTCGTCTCCCGTCGTGCTCCGTTCGCTCTTTTGTTTTAATTGTTCTAATTCTTCTAAAACTTTAAAATAATCATCCACGACATTCACCGCTGTCAAAACAGCTAATCGTGTTGTATCTAAGTAGGGATTATGTTTTTTCACTTCTCGCATTTTCTGATCAACTGCTTTTGCAACTTCTTTTACATAGGCCGGAGACTCTTGACCGACAACCGTATACGGTTGACCATAAATTGAAACTGTGATCCGTTGTTTGTTGTCTTTTTGGTCAGACACAAATATAGCCTCCTATCTCCTCTAAGTGTAAAAATTCCAACTTCTATCTTAACATGAAGTCAACGTGTTGGAAATCCTTTTCTAAAAGTCCCACACATTCCGTACTTTTTTCATTTTCATTTTAAATTTTCATTCACATCCACCTTTCATTCAATAGAAAAAGCGATATCGTTTGTTTGTCATCTCACTTCCAAATCTAGAGGTAAAACGGGCAGATTTATATGATTATTCTTAAACATAAGGACACTTCCTTCTGATTGGATTTTGTGTGGTAACTTTCATTTATCAAAAGTTGTCCTTTTTTATTGTGAAAAATAAACTGTTTTTATAAAGATTGTCGTTCTGACGATGGATTATTCTCATAGTGGAATAGAGCAGAAAGCGAGTGGCTGGAGCGCAATGGAACGCACCTGTGAGAGCCCATTACTTTAAAGAGTAAGAAATAATGAAAGTCGGTGAAATTTTACTTATCGTAAAATTCCACCGACTTTTTCATTTCAGAGGAGGGTTTTGTCCCAGCCTCATCTATCATTACTGAACGACTAAGCTCTTAACGTTGCTCCCATTTGTTCTTCTAGTGCTTTCAAAACACGTTCATGAACGTTTGTGACTTCTTCATCTGTTAACGTTTGTTCCAAATCTAAATACGTTAATGAAAAGGCAAGCGATTTCTTGCCTGCTTCCATATGCTCTCCTTCATATAAATCAAAGAGCTTTACAGACCTTAATAACCGTCCACCTGTCTGCTTAATAACGGCTTCAAGCTCTCCAGCTGAACGAGCTTGATTGACAACTAGAGCAATATCGCGAACAATAGCAGGGAATCGTGGTAACTCCTCATAAATAATCGGTTCAGTCTCAAATGTCAGGAGCGCTTCTAGATTAAGCTGATATACATACGTTTCCTTTAAATCAAGTTCCTTTTGCTTCGTTGGGTGTACTTGACCGATGAAACCTACTTCCTCATCATTTAATTTCACTACAGCCGTTCTACCTGGATGAAGATCCGGTAACTGCACTTGTTCAAACGTAATTTCTTTCTCAAGCCCTAACTCATGAAATAACCCCTCAAGAATTCCTTTTGTGACAAAGAAATCAACTGGCTTCCGCTCTCCTTGCCAAACATGTTCATGCCAAATCCCTGTTAAAGCACCTGCAACCATTTCATGTTCACGTGGCTGCTTTGTTAACGCTTCTTCCTCGCTTAAGAAGATTGAGCCAATTTCATAAACATGAACATCTGTATTCTTTCGGTTCAAATTATAGCTCAGAACATCGAATAAATGAGGGATTAAGCTTGTTCTCATCGTACTACGATCTTCACTCATTGGCATGGATAAACGTACATCACGTAAATGATTTGATTGACCAGCAAACCCTTGGGATTTTTCTGGGCTTGTTAACGAATAGGTAATCACTTGCGACAACCCTGATTTCTCTAAATTTCGACGAACACGTCGACGCTTCTTTTGATAAGGAGAAAGTCCACCTTGAGTCGTTGATCCAATAGGTAAGGTGGTCGGAATATGATCATAGCCATAAAGGCGAGCAACCTCTTCAAACAGATCCTCTTCTATTTGAATATCCGCTCGTCTCGTTGGAGCCGTCACATACAAGACGGAACCGTCCTGCTCATACGTAAACCCTAAACGCTCCATAAAGCTAATTACTGTCTCAATCGTCAGCTCCATACCAAGACGTTCATTTAATCGATTGAGATCTAACTTAACAGTAGCAGGCTCTGTTTGAAGCTCATTCACTTCTACAACTCCTGAAACAATCGTTCCACCTGCAAGCTCCGCTATTAAGCCGGCAGCTCGTTTTCCGGCTTCAAGAACACGAGTCGGGTCTACTCCCTTTTCGAAGCGAGCGCTCGCTTCACTGCGTAAGCCTAAGTCTCGTGCTCCCTTTCGTACGGTGACAGGGTTAAAATAAGCAGCCTCTAATAAAACCGTTGTTGTTCCTTCATGAACCTCAGAGTTAGCTCCGCCCATCACACCTGCAATTGCCACAGGCTCTTTCCCATTTGTAATGAGTAGGTGGTCGCTCGTCAACGTCCGTTCCTCATCGTCTAACGTTACGATCTTCTCCCCATCCTTGGCCCGACGTACAACGACCTCATTTGAACCAAATCGCTCAAAATCAAAGGCATGCAACGGCTGCCCGTACTCTAGCAACACATAATTCGTTGCATCAACAACATTACTAATCGGACGAATTCCTGCAGCCATTAATCGATTTTGAAGCCACAATGGTGAAGACCCAACTTTTACATCTTTAATCACGATCGCTCCGTAATAAGGGTTATCCTCAATTGAGTCAACATGAACAGAAATAGAATCAGCAGCTTGCTCGTCATTCATATTCAATTGCAATTGCGGAAGCTTTACTTCCTTCTCATATAATGCGGCAACCTCATAAGCCACTCCAAGCATATTCAAACAATCTGAACGATTCGGAGTTAAATCTAGCTCTAATACTTCATCATCTAAATTAAGAGCAGCTAATGCATCGCTACCAACTTCTACTTTATCACGAAACACATAAATTCCTTCCTGGTACTCCTTCTGAACAAGCTTCCCTTCAATCCCTAATTCTTGCAAGGAACAAATCATCCCCTGTGAAACCTCACCGCGCAGCTTCGCTTTTTTAATTTTAAAATTGCCTGGTAAGACGGCACCCACCTTTGCTACCGCTACATGCTGGCCAGCTGCTACATTCGGAGCCCCACACACAATTTGTACGGGCTCTTCATCCCCAACATCAACAAGACAAACGTTCAACTTATCAGCGTTCGGATGCTGTGAACATTCTTTGACATACCCGACAACAACATTTTTCACACCTTCGCTCAGCTTGTGAACGAAGTCAATCTCTATTCCACCACGTGTCATTTTTTCAGCGATATCTCGTGCAGACAAATCTGAGACATCGACGTAATCCTGTAACCATTTATAAGAAACAAGCATGATTTTTCCTCCTTTACGCTCGTGTAAATTGTTTTAAAAAGCGAACATCATTCGTGTAGAAATGGCGTATATCATCGATATCATACTTCAGCATGGCTAACCGCTCTACGCCCATCCCAAAAGCAAATCCGCTATATTTTGCTGGATCAAAGCCACTCATTTCTAGTACTCGAGGATGAACCATTCCAGAGCCTAGTACTTCAATCCAACCAGATTGCTTGCATACCCGGCAGCCTTCGCCATTACATATCCCACATGAAACATCTACTTCGACAGACGGCTCTGTGAACGGGAAGAAGCTTGGTCTTAAACGAATCGAACGATCCTCACCGAAGAATGACTTCGCAAATGATTCTAGCACCCCTTTTAAATCACTCATGCGAACCTTCTCATCGACATATAGGCCTTCTATTTGCATAAATTGGTGTGAATGAGTTGCATCATCATCATCACGACGGAATACCTTACCTGGACAAATAACTTTAACAGGTCCCCTTCCTTCATGCTGTTCCATCGTACGTGCTTGAACAGGTGATGTATGTGTTCGAAGTAGTAATTCCTCAGTAAAATAGAATGAATCCTGCATATCCCTTGCTGGATGGTCTTTAGGTAAGTTCAATGCTTCGAAATTATAATAATCAACTTCCACCTCTGGGCCTTCGGCAACAGAGAAACCTAATCCGGTAAATATATCTTCTAGCTCTTCCACGACATCTGTTAAAGGATGTGACGTTCCCACTTGAGTAGGTCGACCAGGTAACGTCACATCAATTGACTCTTCCGCTAGTTGCTTTTCGATCGCTTCTTGCTCAAGCTTTGCCTCTTTCGCTTCGACATGAGCTTTTATTTCATCACGCACTTCATTAGCCAATTGCCCTACTTTTGGTCGTTCTTCAGCTGATAACTTCCCCATACCTCTTAGTACTTCTGTAATAGGGCCTTTCTTTCCTAAATAAGAAACGCGAACATCCTGTAATGATTTCATATCTGAAGCTACTTCAATTTTCTCCAACGCTTCAGTCTTCAACGCCTCTAAACGTTCTCGCATCATACTTCCTCCTTATTCGTTTACAAATGTAAAATCAACACAAAAAACCCCCATCCCCATTAAAGGGACGAAGGTTCGCGGTACCACCCTTATTGCTGTATAAAAATACGACAGCATCTTCATTGAACTAACGGTCTAAACCGGAACACCTTTTTTAGTGTCTGCTCCAGAGTGAATTCAATCAAGCCATTCCAAAAAAGTGCTCCCAGTCTATGGCACCTTCTCCCTAATTGGTGGATTTTGACCTACTACTCTCTTTCTTTGCATTTACATTATAAACATTTGTTTGTTTTACTATTATAGTGAAAGTTCCTGTTCGTTGCAACTGCTTATCGCCTTAAATGATATAAAAGGATTCCTGTTGCAATCGCTACATTTAACGACTCTGCCTTTCCATAAACCGGTATATAAACATTTTGATCCGTTTGTTCCAGAAGGTCTTGATCGACTCCTTCACCTTCATTCCCAACAATAAGTGCAAAGGCTTCCTGTGGTTCTATCGCCGAATAAGAACTAGCGTTTTGCAAAGCAGTTCCAATAACAGGGACTTTCGCTTCCTTAAAGGCTCTCACCCATTCTGTCAGTGATCCATGATAGATCGGAAGGTGAAATAACGAACCTTGTGTCGAACGTAAGACTTTACTATTATACGCGTCAACACAGCCATCACCTAAAATCACACCGGTCATCCCTGCTGCATCAGCTGTACGAATAATTGTTCCTAAATTGCCTGGATCTTGGATGCGGTCAACAAGTAAAAAACAACCGTTCCTTTCATCGGTGGTCTCATCTTTCGGTAGCTCACAGATTGCGATAACTCCTTGTGGTGTCATTGTATCAGATAGTTCCTTTAAGACAGCTATATGCACTTCAATTCGTTCTGCATCGCCTATTTGCCACTCAGTCGGCCACTCTCTTTCTTCTTCAAGAAGAATGTGTTGAACAACGACGTTTGATTTTAACGCCTCTTCGATTAAGTGAAAGCCTTCAATAAGAAATTGGTTGGCCTTTTCTCTACCCTTTCTTGAATGGAGCTTCTTCCATTGCTTTATTCGTTCATTTTTGACTGAATCAATCCGTTTCATATTGTTCTCCTTTAACCAATAACCGTTTCATTCATCATACCGATTTTTTTGCGGATAATCTAGTAGGAGTTGACGCATAATAACAGCATGAATAAGAATACTATATAGGAGTGATCAACAATGGGATTTAACTTACGGAGTGCTATTATGTCCAATATTAAAGGAAGCTCAGAACAAGATGTTGAGGCGACTATTACAGATGCGATTTCTCGCGGAGAAGAGAAAATGCTCCCAGGGCTTGGCGTGATGTTTGAAGTATATTGGCAGCAAGCATCTGAAGAGCAAAAAGATGACATGTGTGAACAAATCAGTCAAGGACTTCAATGAGAAACACGCAGTAGGAAGGGCACTGAAAAAGTTAAACAACAAAGGCCACTGAAAAAGTTTGGTTTTAACTTTTTCAGTGGCTTTGAAGTAATGTGCGTAGCCGTTGCCCGATTTTGAAAGCCTTGCAATGAGTGGGTTTTTCATAGCAAGGCGCGCAACGAGCGGAGCCATTACTCTTCCTTGAGTTACTAGAAAGGACTTTTTCAGTGACCTCGAACAACAAACTTTTTCAGTGCCCTTCGCATTAGAAGTCTCTCTTAATTACGTCGTACGCAGTCTTTTGAGCTTATCCGAAAGTGCCCTCCCTTTCAGATAAGCGTGTAACGTACAGAATGTAATGAATCAATAATCAAACGTAATCGCTTTTACCGTGTCATGATCAAGCTTTTTAATCACTTCAACTATAAGCTTAACTGCATTTTCGTAGTCATCGCGATGAAGAATTGCTGCGTGGGTATGGATATACCGCGTTGCAACCGTAATAGATAAGGCAGGTACACCATTTGCTGTTAAGTGGATAGCTCCTGAATCCGTTCCACCCCCGGCCATCGCATCAAATTGATACGGGATCGATTGTTCATCCGCTATATCAGTCACAAAATCTCGTAATCCTTTATGGGAAATCATCGATGCATCGTATAAGACGATTTGTGGACCTTCCCCCATTTTGGCTAACGCTTCTTTTTCTGTTACTCCTGGCGTATCTCCAGCAATCCCAACATCAACACCAAAAGCAATATCAGGCTCAATTAAATGTGCCGATGTACGTGCTCCTCGTAACCCGACTTCTTCTTGTACTGTACCGACTCCATAAACGACATTAGGGTGCTTAACTCCTTTGAGCTCTCGTAGCACATCAATCGCTATAGCACAGCCAATTCGATTATCCCAAGCTTTCGCCATTAAGTATTTTTCATTTTTCATTACCGTAAACTCACAAACAGGAACGACCGAATCTCCTGGTCGAACACCAAATTCTAACGCTTCTTCCTTACTTGATGCACCAATATCAATAAACATATCCTTCTTATCCACTGGCTTCCTACGAGCTTCAGGTGGTAAAATATGTGGTGGCTTTGAACCAACAACACCTGGCACATTGCCTTTGTTCGTCATAACCGTCACACGTTGGGCAAGCATAACCTGCTCCCACCAGCCACCGACTGTTTGAAAGCGAAGAAAGCCTTTATCATCAATGCTTGTCACCATAAAACCAATTTCATCTAAGTGACCAGCAATCATAATTTTCGGTCCATTTTCATCGCCTACTTTTTTCGCTACAAGACTTCCTAATCGATCTTTTGTTACCTCATCAGCATATGGAGCAATATGCTTCGTCATGACATCGCGAACTTCCTTTTCATTTCCGGGAATTCCATTCGCATCCGTTAGTTCTTTTAACATGTTTAATCGTTCATCCATTATGTAAGCCTCCTTTTTCTCAGCTATCAATCATGCCCTTTAAGTATACAGAAGCCTTTTTCAGACTACAAAACATTTAATAGCCTTCATCCTGTCTTTGGTGATTCACTTTATTTTTTTCTAAATAGGCTTGCTCGATATCAGCCATCGTAAAGCCTAGCGTCACCCCTAGTGCTACATATGCCTGAAATAATTCATTATATGTATTAATATCCCTTACACCCTCAAGCTGATGAGTTAATTTCATCACAGTGAGAAATTGCTCCGTTAACGAGCCTTGACTAGAGGGAGCTGCATCATTCACTTTAATATCGGTATAGCCTAGTGCTAACCCGATTGTCAATAAAAAGTGAACGCCATCAACATACTCTTCTAATATTACCTTCTGTTCAGATGCACCCTTTCGACTCCAATATTTAAAGCATCTTGTTTCATTAGCTAGCTCACCTATTTCAACAACAAAGGCGAGTAATTGCTCCTGAAATAAGTCGTTCTCTACTAGCTGATGCTCCGCCATAATTCGGTCATTTAATTTCTTTTGAATGGTAAATAATGTTTCAATATTCATCTGTTCTCTCCCTTCTTCATGTATTATAGCAGTTTTTATTAAATAAAATGAAACCTCCTGCTAGTTGATTCGTATATGTAGGAAAGTGTACACTAATTGTATCGAAGACAAGGAGGAGTCTCTATGGTTTTTTTAGTTCGCTTCTTGATCCTTGCAGCTCTCATTATTTTAGCTTATACCGCCGTTAAATATTTATTTCACCCCCGTCGCAAGCTTGAACAAGCACATGAAAAAAAACACTATTACTTTTATGATGATGAAAAAGATGTTCGAAAGAATTTCTTTATCACATATAAAGGCGTCATGTTTGAAGGAGAGAAATATTTAGGCACAACAGATGAAGCATTTGATATTATCACCATCTATGTTTGGGTAAAGCAGCCAGAAAAGCTCGCAGGTTTAAAGAAAGAAGACTTTCAGTTCATTGCTGAAGACATTTACTTACGGTATCCAAGTGCCAAATTAGAATGGAAAAGTCCGATAAAGGAATTTTTGAAATAGCTTGCTGCGATTCCGTCTTGCTAAGAAAGGAGCGGAATCATTCAGTATAGAAGGTCACATCACATGTGAGGCTAGGAAAGGTCAAAAACACCAAAGGCTTCTCCTAAGGTGTTCATGCTATCGCTTCTGAAAAAAAGTATCCCATGAAATGGTCGTTTCTTTCTTGCGTAATACAAGCATTATCAGTATTAAAAATATGACAAACACAACCGTTCCGGCTAAAGGTAATTCATGAATCATATCACCAAATGCTGTATAAACGATGGCAGGTGGCATACTTGCAAGAAAAGACCTTTCCGTATACTGCCTAAACGATGACGTCGTCTTAATTAAATAAAACGAAATGATGTGAAAATGTACAAATGGCATAATTCTCAATACCATCAACTGAGCTAAATTAAGCTGGTGCTTCCCCTTCAATACCTTCTCTTGCAAGCGATTTAACCTTTGACGAAACGACGGGAATAATCCAATCACCCCATAAAATAAAATACTGACTAACGTTAAGCCGACAATCGAATAAATCGACCCATAGAACGTCCCAAATAAATACCCACCTAATAAGCATACGAGTAAAACTGGAACGAAGAACATTTGGCGAAACACGTGCAGAAGAATAAAGACAATCGGTGCTAACAAACCTGATTGCTCTATCATTTGTAGCGATCTTTCTAAAAATTCTTCCATCTTACTCGCCTCCGCTCTATTCTATGCTTCAATGGACAGGAAAATGATGAAGATTGCGATGACTTGGATGATCATAATAAGCGGTAATCCTACAAAAAAACGGCGTTTTTTCGTCTTATGCCGAAAGTTCTTCATCCCAAGCCAGACTCCGAGACTGCCTCCTAACCATGCAAATGTAAATAACGTTCTCTCAGATATCCGTCTTTCCCCTGTTTGAGCACGTTTTTTATCTGCCTTCATCACAGCATACGAGAATACTGTCCAGAATGTGATATACAGTAATAGAGCTATCATTCATTCATCCCCTCCGCTCAAATCATGAATAGAGCTTGGGATAAAAGTGTTTTAATGAATGAAAATCTGAACAAACTCATTGCATATACATCGCTACGTTCAATACTAAACACTTTCGTTATATCCCATCCTCTATAAAAAAATGGTATCTTAAAAGGCTATATTTCAACCTTTCAAGACACCATTTAAAAGCTCATTCATTTGCTTTTATTAGCCATTTAAGCTTTGCTTAGCTTTATCAGCTAGCTGAGCAAAAGCTTGTTCATCATTCACTGCAAGATCGGCTAGGATCTTACGGTTCACATTGATTTCAGCAAGCTTCAAACCATGCATAAAACGGCTGTAAGAAAGACCATTCATACGTGCAGCTGCATTAATACGAGTGATCCAAAGCTTACGGAAATCACGTTTCTTTTGACGGCGATCACGGTATGCATAAAGCAATGACTTCATGACTTGACCTTGTGCTGACTTAAATAATGTATGTTTTGAACCGAAATATCCTTTAGCTAACTTTAAAACCTTCTTACGACGACGACGAGCGACATAACCGCCTTTTACTCTTGGCATCGACGTTCCCTCCTTCTTTCTATCTCAAATCAGATCAGTTATTTTTTGTACGTTAACATTGAACGAATACGTTTGAAATCTCCAGAATGAACCATTCCAGCTTTACGAAGCTTACGCTTTTGCTTTTGTGATTTATTCTTGAATAAGTGACTAGTAAATGCGTGTGAACGCTTCAGCTTTCCAGATCCAGTCTTCTTGAAACGCTTAGCAGCGCCACGGTGAGTTTTCATTTTTGGCATAACTTAGGTCCTCCTTTAATCTTGTTTCTACTCTCCTACTTCGTTTCCGTTCTAGGAGCTAACATTAGAAACATACTTCTGCCTTCCATCTTAGGCATCGATTCAATAACAGCAATATCTTCACATTCTTTTGCTAGACGTTCTAAAACCTTACGTCCAATTTGAGAATGGGTAATCGCACGGCCACGGAAACGGATTGCTGCTTTTACCTTATCTCCCTTTTGAAGAAATTTACGAGCATTACGAAGCTTCGTATTAAAGTCATTATCTTCAATTGTTGGGCTCAAGCGAACCTCTTTCACATTAATGACCTTTTGCTTTTTACGTGTTTCCTTATCTTTCTTTTGTTGTTCATAACGGAACTTTCCGTAATCCATGATTCGACACACTGGTGGTTTTGCATTAGGCGCGACACAAACAAGGTCAAGATTAACATTTTGCGCCATTTCAAGCGCTTCTTGCTTCGCCTTCACACCTATTTGATCACCATTCGCTCCAATAAGACGAACCTCACGTGCACGAATCCCTTCATTGACCAACATATTGTCCTTACTAATAACGAGCCACCTCCAAAGGATTTTGACAAACCAAAGCAACGATCATCTACCCATGCTCTCATGCAAAATAAAAAAGTGAGGGCATACTACGCCCCCACTTTGTCCATCTAACATGAAACGTTCATACCTGCCAACCATTTGTCGATCAGGTGAGAAGCGGGCGCTTCTTCTTGCCTAGTTCGTAATGATTCAATTGATCACTGATATACCTTACCATACAATCGTGTAGGTGTCAATGCTTTTAGTAAACGACTATATTAGTGTACATGTTCAGTAATAGAAAATCAACCGTTTATTTTTTTACTTCTTTTGACAAATCATTAACGAAAGCATCCAATGATTGGGATGTTGAATCCTTTTGACCATACTTACGTACATTCACTTCCAAAGCTTCCATTTCTTTATCACCAAGTACGAGCATGTATGGGATCTTTTGCATTTGCGCTTCACGTATTTTATAACCTAACTTCTCATCGCGCACATCAATTTCAACACGAATTCCTGCAGATTGTAGCTTCTCTTGTACGCTCTTTGCATAATCCATATGCACATCAAGCGACACCGGAATGACTTGTACTTGTACAGGTGCTAACCAAGTTGGAAAGGCTCCTTTGTACTCTTCTAACAAGAAAGCCACAAAGCGTTCCATCGTTGAAACAACTCCACGATGCACAACGACTGGGCGGTGCTGTTTGCCATCCTCACCCACATACGTTAAATCGAAGCGTTCTGGTAGTAGGAAGTCTAATTGAACAGTCGATAACGTCTCATCTTTTCCTAGCGCTGTACGTACTTGTACATCAAGCTTTGGACCGTAGAAAGCAGCTTCTCCTTCTGCTTCATAATAGTCAACATCCCCAAGCTCATCCATCGCCTCTTTCAACATCGTTTGAGCCTTTTCCCACATCGCATCATCATCAAAATACTTTTCCTTATCTTCAGGATCACGATAAGATAGACGGAAGGAATAATTGCTTAGACCAAAGTCTTTATATACTTCACGAATTAAATGAACGACTCGGATAAATTCCTCTTTTATTTGATCAGGTCGACAGAAAATATGGGCATCATTTAACGTCATTCCACGAACACGCTGCAAGCCAGAGACTGCGCCTGACATCTCATAGCGATGCATCATACCAAGCTCAGCAATCCGTAAAGGCAATTGACGATAGCTTCTCATATCCTGTTTGTAGACCATCATATGGTGTGGGCAATTCATCGGGCGAAGAACAAACTCTTCATTGTCACGCTCCATGACTGGAAACATATCATCCTGGTAATGATCCCAATGTCCAGACGTCTTATAAAGCTCTGAGCTTCCTAAAATAGGTGTATACACATGTTGATAACCGAGACTCTCCTCTTTATCAACAATGTAACGTTCAATTATACGACGGACAGTGGCTCCTTTAGGTAACCAGAGCGGTAAGCCTTGTCCCACTTTTTGCGAAAGGGCAAAGATACCAAGCTCTTTTCCTAGCTTACGATGATCACGTTCCTTCGCTTCTTCCAATAAACGTAAGTGCTCCTTTAACGCTTCTTTTGAGAAGAAAGCTGTACCATATATTCGTTGAAGCATCTTATTGTTACTGTCTCCACGCCAATAAGCTCCTGCAAGACTAAGCAGCTTAAATTCTTTGATTTTATTCGTAGAAGGGATATGCACGCCTCGGCATAGATCAAAGAATTCTCCTTGCTCATAAATCGTGAGCATTTCTCCTTCAGGAATCGCTTCGATTAATTCAAGCTTGTACTCATCTCCGATATCTTGATAGCGCTGAATCGCTTCTTCACGAGTAACTTCAATCCGCTTCACTTCTAAATTTTCTGATACTATTTTCTTCATTTCTTTTTCAATCTTTGGTAAATCTTCTGGTGTTAACGATTCTGGTGAATCAATATCATAATAAAACCCGCCCTCGATCACTGGTCCGACTCCAAGCTTCACATCTCTATATAAACGCTTAACCGCTTGAGCCATCACGTGAGCTGTACTATGTCGAACGATTTCTAATGCTTCATCTGAATCAGGTGTAATAATGGCGATCTCACCATCTTCTGTAATAGGTGTACGTAAATCAAGTAACTCACCATTCACTTTCCCAGCGAGCGCCTTCTTTTTTAGTCCTGGACTAATGGATACCGCAATTTCTTCTGTCGTCGTACCACTTGAAAATTCCTTAACAGCTCCGTCTGGAAATGTCATTTTTATTTGATCCATAATGTTCTACTCCTTTACCGTTCAATATCATTTCGCCCACCTTTTTTAGGACATCGATTTCAGCATAAAAAAACACCCATCCCTCCAAAAAAGGGACGAGTGTGGTTTCGTGGTTCCACCCTTACTTCCCACTACGCTTATCGTAGTGGCTCTGCACAATAACGGTTGTGTTACCGACGTTCGATACTCCACAAATCTTGTGTTTCCCTAAGTAGTTCAGAGGTGGTAAGAATCTAAATCCTGCTAAGAAGCTTTCAGCAAACGCTTCTCTCTCTGTAAACATTCATGTAGATCTCATATCCTCATCATGACTTTTCATTATCTAGAATTTCTATTATGTAGTATTATAGGGAGCACAAATAAGAAAATCAAGTCTATTTCAAAATTAACGCCATTCTTTTTCATACACTTTAAGAGGATAGACATGTAATCGTTCTTGAAAAATCGATTGAATCGACATAATTACGCCATGATCTGGATCATCAGAAAAGATATGAACCGTCTTTGGTAGCATACTTACAAGTGGGCTAATGACCATTTCTTCTATTTCAATCTCTTGTTCAAATACGATGTCATCATTCAAATAAAACAATAATTCATCACGAGTCAGCTTACGAAATTGTTCATCCAAAAATGTGAAGGATTCATTATGAATGAGATATACAATATCCATTTTCGCTTTATGATCCTGTACGTAATGTCGGAATCCCTCTATCATATTCTGATACTCTTGCTCAAGCATGTATTCATCAATCGCTAATTCAATACAATCAATTAAACATTCTCCATACTCTCTAAGTCGAAACGTGAGAAACGGCTCATAATAAAAATCCGTCTCTTCCTCTAAATGAGTAGCAAAAGCTTCATAAATGAGCGAACGCCTATTCACTAAATCGTTTACTCTAGGCAAATCCTTACGATCCCCTTCTAAAATTGCATTGGCAATACTAACAATTTGACGCTTCTCTTCCTCATCTTGAAAATAGAACATCGTTTCAATGATATCAAGCAGCCACTCTTCCTCCTGAGAGTCAATAACATAATCTGTTAAAATTGAAACAATAAACGGATGAAACGCTTCATAGAAATCGACTTCCTTTTGCTTGTACTCAATGAGTAGGGAGTAAGTATCATCGATCCTGATCGAACCTCCTAATCCAATCATTGAGAACTTTTGAAAATAATATTCAAACTGATCATACAGTGCTTTACAATCTTCCTCTTCTTCAAAATGAATAGCAATCAACACTTATTCCCCCTTACAATAGCTTTCAGACAGGCTCTACTCCCATCGTATGAAGGAGTAAGAGGGAACATGATAAGAAAATTCTCATTTGGCGCTTGAATTTTTGCCTATACACGAAAAGAGTAAAAGAGAAGTACTGAAAAAGGCTTATTTATAATTAGAGAGCATAGCTATGTTACGTCGCTTCGAATCCGCTACCGGGATGGGGGGCACGCTTTCCGCAGGGAGGGCGTGGAACTAACCGGCTACGCCGGTGGATTTCCTCTTCCCTCTCCTCCTGCAGGAGTCGGCCCTCCCATCCCGACCGCTTTTTTTTTAGTGGAGAAATCGGAATCTACTTATTCTTCATCCGTCCCTTATATTAAGCAAATTGAGAACAGCTATAGGTTTTTCTCTATCCTAGAATGAAAACTAGACTTTGATGGCTCGGTCATGATGTCAAAAAAAATAGAAGATAAGCGGATACAAATGGAGATGGTCTGGATTGAAAAGCTAATAGGCCATCTTATTCGTAAATATGATCCATCTTTGGAGTTTGTCTTCACCTACGAATTCTTCTGACATGGAACCTAATAAATAGACGAAATAACGTAAAAGAGGCTGGAACAAAACTAGTTTCTAATAGTGAAAAAGGTGAGTTGGCAGTGAATTTTCTTAAATTCACTGCCATTAACGCGAAGCCCATTTCGTTTTCCACCTTCGATTTTCCTCTTACAGAAAATCGAGTGAAACCCAAATTAGCCTTCAAATATCCAAAAACTGGTTCCACATCGATTTTGCGTTTTTTGCTTCGGGTATTTTCTCTCACTTCTTAACACTATACGTTCTGCCACATCTGATGTGGCTTCTATCTTTTGGTCATAGTCGGAAATGCTTGCGCTAAACATCATACGAATACTGTCTGTTAATAAGGCTTCAATCTTTCGCCCCCGAAAAGACCGATTGCGTGTACGCACATAAAATAAATTTAAGCATCATACGTGGATGATAGGCAGGACAGCCCTCATTTCGCAGAAATAGTTCCAACGCCTCATTAGGGATACTTTCAACCAAATGGTATACATGAAAAAGCAGTATCGTTTCATTGTAATCTCACTTCTAAATCTAAAGGCAAAACTAACTGATTCATGTTATAATTTTTAAACATAAGGACACTTCCTTCTGATTGGATTTGGTGTGGTAACTTAATTTTATCAGAAGTTGTCCTTATTTTATTGTAAAAACAAACTTTTTTTATAAAGATAGTGGCTCTGAACGGTGGGTTATTCTCATAGTGAAATGGAGCGGAAGTCACTCGACTCCTGCGGGAAATAGAGGTAAGGGCGAGACCCCACAGGCAAAGCCGAGGAGGCTCGGCACCTCCCCGCGGAAAGCGAGTGGCTGGGGCGCAATGGAACGAACCTGTGACTGCCACTTATTTATAGAGTAAAAATAAGTAAAGCCGATGAAATTTTACATATCGTAAAATTTCATCGGCTTTTTCCATTCAGAGGAGGGTTTTGTCCCAGCCCCTTCTTTTTGCTCCACTAATTAATTTTGCATCACAAAATCCTTATCGGCGGTCTCGTCTTCATGATACACTTTTAAAATATTGTATCCTGTATCTCGTTGGGCTGGAATCTTACCAGCTTCACGAATTAATTGTAACGTTAAATTTGTATTTACTTTATGTGTGGCTCCTGCTGCTGATACAACGTTTTCTTCCATCATCGTGCTACCGAAGTCATTACATCCATACTGCAACGACAATTTACCAATTTCTGGACCCATTGTTACCCACGATGATTGAAAATTAGCGATGTTATCTAAAAACAGCCGTGAAATCGCCACATTTTTCAAATAATCTCTAGGTGCTAGCTTCTTTGTCTTATGCATTCCCGTATTCTCTGGCTGTAATAGCCATGAAATGAAAGCTGTAAAGCATTCCGTTTCATCTTGGGCATCCCGAACACGTTGTAAATGGAGAGCTCTTTCTTCAAAAGATTCTCCAAACCCTATGACCATTGTCGCTGTTCCATGCATTCCAACCCGTTTTGTCGCTTTCATCGCTTCAATCCATTGTTCCCAAGTAACCTTCAAACGACTAACACGTAAGCGAGTCTCCTCTGTAAGAATCTCAGCACCTCCACCAGGCATACTGTCTAAGCCAGCTTCATGCAATTCACGCAACACAGCTTCAACAGACATATCTGAAACCTCTGCAATTTTCCAAACTTCAGCAGGTGAAAAGGAATGCATCCATATGTTGTAGCGCTCCTTTATCTCCTTAAGCAAATTCGTATAATAGCTAAGAGGCAAGTCAGGGTTTGTTCCACCTTGCATTAAAATCTCCGTGCCACCAACTTCTAGTGTTTCCTCTATCTTCTTAAAGATCTCTTCATTACTTAATACATAGCCTTCTTTATGTCCTGGTGCACGATAAAACGCACAAAAACGACAATACGTATCACAGAAATTCGTATAATTTACATTACGTCCGATGACAAATGTGGTAATGGGATCAGGATGCCACTTTAACATAACCTGATTAGCTGCTTCTCCGATCTTTTCTACTTCATCACTTTCATATAAAGCAACCGCATCCTCCATCGATATACGCTCTCCATTGACCGCTCTTTCTAAAATTTCATCTATGCTCATGACGTAACCTCCGTACTCTAGCAATATATGATTTCATCGTATCATAGTTAAGCATAAACGGAAAGAAAAGAAGTTCGTCAATGGAATAACTTCCATTATGAACGTTTGCGTCGATTCGCCCCTTCCACCTTTACAAATGAGGTGAAGTGCTTAACTCGCTCCATAATCCTCTTTGCTTTCAATTCTTCAATTCCACCCTTATCTGAATAGGATAAATGACGTTCTAATTCGTCATAATCATAATTAGACGTAAATAAAGTAGGGAGCTTTTCTAGCATTCGATATTGCAAAATAACACCAAGCACATCATCTCGTACCCAAGCAGAAATCGTTTCTGCACCAATATCATCTAAGATTAATATGGGAGCTTTTTTAACGATATCTATTTTCTCTTGAAACGTTCCATCACCAATCGATTGCTTCATTTCCCGAAAAAAATCAGGGGTATAAACAAGAAATGAAGAAACACCGCGGTCCTTCAATTCATTGGCAACAGCACCCATTAAATACGTCTTACCGACACCAAATTTACCATAGAAATATAAGCCATGACCATCTTCCCCAGGATTAGCCTCTAGCGAAAAGGATAGCGCTAAACGACTTGCTTCTTCACGGCTAGGTTCATGCTCTAGCGTATCAAAAGTCGCTGAAAGAATTTCTTTGGGAACGTAAAACGACTTAATCATCTCACGCTGCTTACGGTCTTGTTCTGCTGCCACCTTCTTCTCACATGGATGGTAGGACAGCTCAATTGTTTGACGAACGACAGTTAGCTTAGGCTGATAGCCCTTCATCATATTGGGACAGGCTGTTAGCCCTGGGCATTCTCCGCAATGATAACGTTCCTTTTTGTATTCATATAAATTCACGAGCGCTCGTTCAATCATATCTTCTGTAATAGTAGCTTCCTGCGCCTCTAAAGCTTGACGAACAATCGGATCTTTTACTAATGTATTTCTAGCCTCTTTTAATCGATCTTGAAGCTGCTTATTCTCAGTCCATTGTTTAAGGGATTTTTGAATCGATTCCATCGGTTTCCCCCCTATTCCTTTCGTTTATTACGCTCTGCTAATAATTCAGCAAAGCTCTTCTCTTGCTTTTGTACCCGTTCTGCTTTCGGTTTCAATGATTGATCATTCGCGTCATTTTTCTGCTTTTCTTGCTCTTCCAATAACCATTTAGGCAATTGATCTCGGCGACTGTTCGTTTTTCTTTGGCCATGTGCACGTTTTATAGAAGTTGATTGACTATTAGATTGCTTTTTCGTTTTTTCTTGCTCTTTTAAAGCAATCGTCATCGCTTCTTTTACAGTTTGTACCTTTTTTCTTGACCAATGCCCTCCTATTTTATCAACTAGTGCCTTCGAAAGCTTCATATCCTGACTCCATAATATAAAATCGAGCAAGACGTTGACAACACCCGGATGTAACTTATGATCGAGCATTAACGATTCAATAATTTTCACATCAGCTAATGGTACCTTCGCTCCACCTGAACGGATTTCAAGCAATGAGAGCGGAGATGTATTTTCGTAAAATTGGATCGTACGCTCTTCCTCCGTTAGCGCTTGGCGATTATTCATTGTTCGCTTATTCATTGGCTGTGTTCTTAATGCCAAGCCAGGTGGCTCCGTACCATGCTCTACCTTATACCATTCTTGAGTTTTTTTTCGTAATTCATCTATATCGACATAGTCATCATGTAATAATGCTTGTAATAAAATACTACTCATTTCTAACGGTTCGATGCGGTAGACAAAGGCAAGTCGAACAATCGCTTGCCTAACATCAAACGTTAATATTTGATCTGCATTAATTGTTGACGTTAAGCTTTTTTCTAATAGCTCAAAATCAAAATCCTCACCATTCATTTTAAAGTCATTATGTTCTTCCTTCGTAATGACCTCTTGACCTTCTTTCTTTTTGAGGTCATTACCATCCTCTGACTTCAAACTAGAGACCATCTCAGAGTGATGAATCGACGTAAAAACTTCATCAAAAGCGTAGGTCACATCTTGAAATTGCTGTGAATGTAACGTTTCAATAACAAAACGATCTCTTAACTGACGATAATGCGTTTTACCTAGCCGATTAAATAAGTACACACTCAATACATCATTTTCAAAAAAATGTTTAGGCGTCATAGGTGGCTGTATGTCATAAATGTATGTACCGCCATTGTCGTCTGTCGCTTTATGTGTCTTTAATAATCCAACTGCTTCTAACTTCTTTCTCTCCTCATAAATAATTTCAAGAGAGGTTCCAAGAACGATCATCAGTTGACGATGAGTATATTCCTTACTCCAGTATTGTTCTTTCTCTAAATGAGAGAGTAACGTCACATATAAACTATTGGCAATGGCACCTATAAGTGGTTGGTACAATAATGTTATCGTCTGTTTGTCTTCCTCTGTAATGTATTGTTCAATACGCACAGAATATCGATCGACCGGTACTAGCTTCTTCCAATGCCATGTCATCCTCAGGACCTCCCTTTCTCCCATCTACAGCTATTTTGATTTATCTCTAAAAGAGCATGTTCAAAAAGCACCAAAAATGATGGCAATTACATCGAGGTCATTCAAAAAGGGGAAAACAGCCCTTTTCGAACAACCTCTTAAAAGAGTAAAAAGAGCTTGCAGCATGAATTGCTTTAAGCTCCTACTCAATCACTCTTATTCATTAATTCTGTCAATTCCTTAATAAATACATTAATATCTTTAAATTGCCGATAGACAGATGCAAAGCGGACATAGGCTACATCATCGACATCTGCTAGACGTTCCATTATAAGCTCCCCAACATCTTGACTGTGAACTTCGCTCTTCCCTAAATTACGTAGCTCACGTTCCGCACTATTGACAATATCTTCGAGCGTCTCTAATGCAACAGGGCGCTTCTCACAAGCTCTAATTAAACCTCTTAACAGCTTTTCACGATTAAATTCTTGACGTGTCCCATCCTTCTTCACGACAATCAATGGCACCTCTTCAACCATTTCAAATGTTGTGAATCGATGATGGCATTTCTCACATTCTCGTCTACGTCTAATCGAACGACCTTCATGACTAGGCCGTGAATCTAATACTCGTGTTCCATTGTATTGACAGGCTGGGCATATCATGAAATCATCTCCACTACTATCATAACATTGATCCTATCATATCTCATATCAATAGCGCCTGACAAGTCATTACAACAGTTCATTTCCTAAGCTCGAACCTATATAAGTAAGCTCTCGGTCAATCTTATTATAAACATCAACGACCACTTTACGGCTATGACCAAAATCAGTCGGTAAGACGGTATCCGTTGAACATGATAAATCTACTGCTGTCTTAAATGGTTTGACCGTAATAATCGTTAGCACGAGCATTTTTCGCTTGCCCTTTTTCATATTGGCGACAATTTCCCCACGTTCTTCTTCAGATCTCGCAATTTCCCATCCTGACTGAATTAAAACGTTCTCAATCGTTTGCATGGCTTTATCTTTTGTCGTCTTATAATACCTTGTTTGTAATTCCTTCAGTTCATTACCTTCCGTCGTTTCTGTACGGATACTAAAAAATCGTTTTATACTACTTAATGCTCCCATCTTATCTTCACCTTTCCACCTATTCTATTACTTCTATCATACCATAGAAACGATTCAAACTGTAAGAAAATCGCGTATCCTCTTTTGAACCGTTTTCGCACATATTTTTTTATGGATATGTTACGAAACGTAGGATGCTTCCAAATGTGCTATCAATTGTTTTCATTGAGATGAAAAGTGATTAACAGAGCTACTAGCTTCTTATATTTCAAAAGGGCTATAAGAATCCCAGTATCATAACAGAGAAGCTCATAGCCCTTTCACTTATAGTGACTTAATCATTGACTTTTCAATTTTAACAGGGCCCATTCCTCTTGGAACCTCAATCACTTCACTTGTTGATGCTTGTAAGGAATCAGCAATGAAATTAGATGCAACAGTCGGATCAAGATCTCCACACGTATATACATCAATACTTGCATAACCATGTTCCGGAAAGCTATGGATTGTTAAATGCGACTCAGAAATAATCACAACCCCACTTACACCATGAGGCGCAAACTTATGAAAGGCAACTTCACGAACCTCAGCCCCTGCCTTTAATGCAGCATCTACAAAAACTTGCTCAATAAAACTCATATTATTCAACTTATGTTCATCACAGCCCCAAAGCTCCGCAATGACATGACGACCCATAGTGTCCATCAGTTGAATCCCCCTTTACAAAAAAGATCATGCCTTCTCAAGCATGTAGGAATGCTTTGTTACACGGGGGAAAGTTAGTCCAAAGAGGTCCTAACCCAGTATGCAAAAAATCACTCCTAATTTGCTGTAATTGAAGTTCACGAAAATCAGTATACTTTGTTTAGTTTATGATTGCAACTATATTTTTTACGATAATCATGATCTCAATCCACCTTCGAATTAGAGGGATCTTACAAATCTGTTATCTTCTTTCATTCAAAGGAACATACCAATTTTGTAAAATGGAAATAAGCTGATCATTTGTCTCAGCTAATGTACTTGTATTATCAATAATCGCATCTGCACGGTCTTTTTTTTGCTCAAGAGACATTTGTGATTGAATTCTTTCCAACGCTTCTCGTTCACTTAGCTGATTTCGTTTCATTAATCTCTTTAGCTGTGTATCTTGGTCAACATATACAAGCAATACTTTATCAACTAAGTGAAATAGCTCACTTTCATATAATAACGGGATATCGTACACTATCGTCGATTTCCCCTCTGCTAGTAGCTGTTCTTTTCTTTCATTCATTCGCTCTCTAATAAGTGGGTGAATCAGAACATTAAGCTGAGTTCTCTTCGTTGGATTAGCAAAAATGATCTGACCAAGCTGAGCACGATTTAACGTACCATTCTCAGCTAAAACGACCTCGCCAAATTTTTCAACAATTAAGCTCAATCCAATCGAATTCGGCTCAACGACTTCACGCGCGATCAAGTCAGCATCTATAATTGGAAGACCCAATTCCTGCATCATCTTACTGACGGTCGACTTCCCACTAGCAATTCCACCCGTTAAACCAATAAACATAACGTTACCCCTTTTACGTAAAGCTAAATACACCAATCATCATCAAAAGCGCACCTGGAATAAAGGCAAACCGCTTGATAAGTAATGATCCCGAAAAGAACCGTCCACTCTTCATTCCTAGCGTTACAAAGAGTGCACTCATGAATGCTACACTAATTGCCATCCAAACAGGTGAAAACCCTATTAATGACGCTCCAATTCCCGCTCCAAAAGCATCAAGTGACAAAGCGATTCCTAGTAGCATCGCTTCTCTTCCCGTAATCGTGCCAGAATTATCAATATCAGCAACCATAGGCTTTCGTAATATTTGAATAACAATTCCTAACATCTTAATTTCAAACTTAAATACCCATTCCTCTTCTTTTGTTTTTTCTTTTGTTTCTGCTGGTTTATACGCTTGGTAGATCGCCCATCCTCCAATAAAAAGGAGAATAACACCTCCTATTGCTTCAGCGATAGTTGCTGGTAAATATGAGAGGAGCCAACTTCCAAACAACATCGCTATAAGAATAGACGTCCCCGAGCAGCCTGCTATGAATAATAATGACCGCCAAGGCAATTTCATATTACGAAGGCCATATGTTAATCCGACACCAAAACTGTCGAGACTTACTGCAAAAGCAATGGTTACTAGTGAAAGTACACCTATCATATTACATGCCCCTTCCATACAACGTTACGATAGTATATGGAAAGGACTCATCCAATGTACGATTATTTTTGACAGTTTACACAGTAATGAGTACCTCTACCGGCAACAACCTTTTTTGAAATGACTGTTCCACACGAGACGCAGGGCTCATCTTTTCGACCATACACAGCAAGCTGTTGCTGGAACATGCCCATCTCACCTTGTCCATTGACATATGACTTAATCGAACTCCCACCTAATTCAACAGCTTCCTTCAGCGTTTCAACAATCGCCTTGTGTAACAATTGTAGCTCTTGCCCTTGAATCGACGATGCCAAGCGAGTCGGTAAAAGCTTAGCACGGAACAGAGCTTCATCCACATAAATATTTCCAAGTCCAACGACAAGCTTTTGATCCAATAATACAGCTTTCACCGCTCGGTTCGTTCGTTCGAACACAGTCTGCATTAACTCAATTGTAAATTCCTTCGAAAACGGTTCAACACCTAGTTGCGACAGGGGAAGCTCCTCCTCTTCCTTACCCTTTTGGAAAATATGCATCGTCCCAAATTTACGTACATCTTGATACCGCAGCTCCGTCCCATCTGTAAATGTAAACAAAACATGCGTATGTGGTTGAAGCTGATCGTGTTGTTCAAATAGACCATAGCGCCCTTCCATCCTTAAATGAGAGACTAAACTTAATTCGTCTAATTGAAATATAAGAAATTTACCGCGACGATGAATGTCTCGCACGGATTGACCGATTAATACTTGTCCAAATCGCTCAGGGTCAGCAGGCTTTTTAATAATATTCCCCCAATGAACGGTTACATGTGAGATTGTTTTGTTTAGCACAAGTTGTTTTAGCGTACGTCGAACCGTTTCGACCTCTGGTAATTCTGGCATTCTCTTCTCTCCTTACTTTGCATCGTACCACGTATCACCATACGAAATATCCACTTTCAAAGGTACATCAAGAGATACAGCTTGCTCCATTACTTCAGGGATTATCTCCATCATCCGATCAAGCTCATCTTCCGGTACCTCAAATATTAATTCATCATGAACTTGTAGGAGCATTCGACTTTTCACTTGACGCTTTTCCATTTCCTCTGACATCTGCACCATCGCTTTTTTGATAATGTCGGCGGCAGTCCCTTGAATAGGTGTGTTCATTGCCGTACGTTCAGCAAAGCTTCTCTTATTAAAATTTCGACTTGTTAAGTCTGGTAAATATCGTCTTCGCTGGAGTAATGTCGATACGAATCCTTTTTTACGAGCATCTGCCACTGTTCGATCCATATATTCCTTTACCTTCGGATAACTATTGAAATAACGCTCAATAAACTCCGCAGCTTCTTTACGGGTAATATTCAAGTTTTGTGATAATCCATAATCACTTATTCCATATACAATCCCGAAATTGACCGCTTTGGCACTTCTTCGCATTTGTGATGTAACATCTTCTTCTTTCACATGAAAAACATCCATCGCTGTTATCGTATGAATATCCATATTTTTATTAAATGCTTCGATTAATTTTTCATCCCCAGCAATATGTGCCAGGACTCGTAATTCAATTTGTGAATAGTCCGCAGCAACCATTTTCCAGCCCTTTGTCGCCGGTACGAAGGCTTTACGGATTTTTCTTCCTTCCTCCAAACGGATCGGTATATTTTGCAAATTAGGGTCAGTGGAGCTTAAGCGACCTGTTTGCGTTAATGCTTGATTGTACCTCGTATGAATTTTACTCGTATCCTTTTTAACAACCTTAGATAATCCTTCAATATAGGTTGACTTCAATTTTCCTAACTGACGATAATGCACAATATACTCTGCAATTTCATGTTCAACAGCCAATTTTTCAAGAACATCTGCTGAGGTTGAGTAACCTGTTTTCGTCTTCTTTACAGGAGGTAATCCAAGCTTCACAAATAATATCTCTCCTAATTGCTTCGGAGAATTAATATTAAATGACTCGCCAGCTAAGGAGTGAATGGTTTTCTCAAGCTCAGCTAACCGCTCTTCTAAATCTTCGCCCATCTTATTCAACATGTCTTGATCAACTTTTACACCATGCTTCTCCATATGACCTATAACAATTGAAAGAGGCATTTCAAGCTCACGATAAAGCTTGTCCTGTTCATTCGTGACTAACTCTTCTTCAAGCTCTGATTTTAAACGATAGACAGCCTCAGCCTTTCGGACAATATGTGATGCAAGCTCCTCATCTTCCGGTAGCTTTTGCTTTGCTCCTTTTCCATACACAACCTCATCCGCCTGAACAATCGCCTTTCCTTTTCGACTCGCCACATCATGAATGTCATGAGAGGATAGCGAAGGATCGAGTAAATAAGAAGCCATTTGGACATCAAAGTCCACCCCATTCATAAAGGCTCCCTTCCACGCTAGAGCAACGACGCTCTTCTTCGCATCAAACACCCACTTCTTACAATGATCATCCTCTAACCACTCAAGAAACTCCTCTGATGCCAACGCTTCTTCAGCCTTTATAAACAATCGCTTTTTCTCGTTTACGATGGCAATTCCAATAATTTCAGCTTGATGATAGTGCTCTTCTAATACTTCTACTAAAACAGCTGACTCTTCCCCAAGGTCTTCTTTCTTCACTTCATGAACAATGGCATAGTCTAATTCCTCTACTTCGTCCTGTTCGACTTCAACATCTAGCTTCTCTAACAAAGAAGTAAATTCTAACTCCTTTAATAAATGGACAACTTCATTTGTTTCAAACTTCCCAAATTCATATTGATCTAAAGCTTCTTCAATAGGAACTTCCAAGAAAATAGTTGCCAATTCTTTACTCATTAACGCTTGTTCACGGTTTTCTTCTAATCGTTCCTTCATTTTCTTTCCAGAAATCTCATCAATTGATTGCAGGACCTTCTCCACCGTTCCATATTGCTTCAATAGCTTAAGGGCTGTCTTTTCACCGATTCCAGGGACGCCTGGAATATTGTCAGAGCTATCTCCCATTAATCCTTTCATATCAATAATTTGTTTAGGTTTAATGCCATACTTTTCTTCGATCATCTCTAGGTCATATGCTTCAACATTCGTAATTCCTTTTTTCGTTAATACGACTGTCACGTTATCATCTACTAATTGTAGTAAATCTTTATCACCGCTATATACTTTCACTTCCCACTTTTTTTCTGCAGCTTGTTTTGCTAACGTTCCGATAATATCGTCAGCCTCATATTGCTCAGCCTCATATCGAGAAATCTTATATGCATCTAGTAGCTCTCTTAGGAGTGGGAATTGCTCTGATAACTCTGGAGGGGTTTTCTGTCTTCCACCTTTATACTCCTTATATGTCTTATGGCGAAATGTTGTTTTCCCTGCATCGAATGCTACAAGCATATGAGTCGGTTGTTCTTCCTCAATAATTTTCATTAACATCGTCGCAAAGCCATATACCGCGTTTGTATAGACGCCTTTTTGATTATTTAACAATGGCAACGCAAAAAAAGCACGATATGCAATACTATTTCCGTCAATTAATACAAGTTTACTCACACTCATTGCCCCTCTCTACACGTTCATTATTCCCTTTATTGTATCATAGTTATTATATTTCATAGCACGGTTACACATTAAACGAAAAGAGAGAAAATCACACATCATGATTTCCTCTCAACGTAACCCTTTCTTTATTCAATATATCCTAATAGTATGCGTGCATACGGAGAATCAGCAGGAAGAACGATAACTGTTTCATCATTAATCGTCGTTTCATAAGATTGTAACGTTCGATATAACTGATAAAACTCGGTATCTTGGCCAAATGTCTCATTATAAATACTAGCAGCATCGGCTTCCCCTTCACCAATAATTTCATTTGCATCAGCATTAGCTGTCGCAATCATCTCCTGTACTTCCCGATCCGTCTCAGACTCAATTCGATTTGCTTCCGCTTCACCCTGTGACAAATATTCTTGAGCTGTCGATTCACGCTCAGAAATCATTCGACGATAGACAGCTTCCTCATTTTCAGTAGGTAAATCCGTACGCTTCATTCGTACATCTGTGATACTAATTCCGTAATTTGAACGTTCAAGTGCTTCATTCACACGATCACGTACAAGCTCATTAAAGCTACCACGTGACGATTTCTCTTCATTAATAATTTCATCAAAATCAAGCTGTCCTAGCTCTGCTCGAATGGCGGAAAAAATTTGCTCCCCCATAATAGCTTCTGCACGCTCAAGTGTGACCGCCGTCGAAATCATCGCTTGTGGGTCATCGACTCGCCAAACGACATAATGATCAGCTAACATTCGCTTTTTATCCCGTGTATTAATTTCAGCCGGAGGGATATCATAGATCATTTGATACTTAGGAACAGAAGTGACTGATTGAATAAATGGAATTTTGTAGCTTAAACCGGGATCCTCTTCAATACGTACCACTTCTCCAAACTGTCTAACAACTTTGTATTCGCCTTGCTCTACAATAAATAAATTACTTATAATCGTCACAACAATCACAATAAGAAGAACTAATACTGCACCTAACTTCAAATAACGGCGCCATTCCTCGCCAGATTTCTTCTTTTCATTAAGGTCAACAATATTTTCATCACTCATTATTTGTGCCTCCTTCCGCAGCTGGTGCCTGTTGCTGCTGACGCTCAAGAGGGCGAATAGGTAAGTAATTCACCGTATCATTTCCGTCCATGATGTAAATTTCAGTGTCAGGTAACACTTGATCGAGTGTCTCTAAAATGAGTCGTTGTCGTGTAACTTCCGGATTAACGATATATTCATTATAAAGAGCATTAAACTTAGCAACATCACCACGAGCAGTTTCAATTCTTTCCGTTTTCGTTCCTTCAGCACGAGAAATAATTGCGTCAATTTCCCCTTGCGCTTCATTCACTTCCTGATTACGATATCGTTCAGCTTGGTTAATTCTCGTTAATCGCTCCTCACGAGCGTCTGTCACCTCTGTAAAAGCACGTCTTACTTCCTCAGTAGGTAGCTCAACATCTTGAAGCCTAACATCTTGAATACTAATACCAATATCATAGATTTCAAGTAAATCGACTAGGTTGTCAAATACCTCTGCCTCAATTTCTGGTCGTTGGTCTGTTAGTGCTTCGTCTACAGTCGAACTCCCTATAACACCACGTAATGAAGCAGAGGTCGCATTATATAATAGATCCTCTGGTTCTTTTGTACTGAATAAATACTTTTCAGGGTCGGTAATGCGCCATTGTACAGCCAAATCAGCAAATAGAATATTCTCATCTCCTGTGATCATCTTTGCCTCATCTGTAAATTCAATGACCTCACCGCCATCCTCCTCATAACCAACTTGTAAGTTATACGTTCCACGTGACAATATTTCGACCTTCTGAATCGGCCATGGTAATTTAAAGTTTAGTCCAGGCTCTGTCACCGTATCCTCAACTTTACCAAATGTAATAACTGCTGCTTGCTCCGACTCATCAACGATATACCAGCCGGTCACTAAAAATAATACGAGTATAGCTGCTGCTATAGTGGAAACAAAACCTATAATGATTTGCTTTACCGTCATCTAACCATCCTTTCTTTCATCGTTTACCATTTTAATATACGTGTGACTAAAATCATAGGTTTCAAACAATTAAACTTTTCTATTTTTTATGTTCATCTTATAGAAGCGGTGTTCCTTTTTTGAATAGCCTTAAGTGATAAGCGTAGTCGCCACATTTTTTAAAAGTCTTGTGGTGAGTGGATTTCTGACCACAAGGCGCTTATCGAACGGGACCATTGTTACATAGTATAGAACCCTTTTTAAACATGCTCTTATAGAAAAAGAGTTTTTAACAAAAAAATAGAACGAAAGCAACTGGGAAGCTTTCATTCTTAATGGGGATATAAATCCTTTGTAGCAGCTTGTTCCACAAAGGAAACTAACCGTTCATTTAACAGTATAGCTCCTATATGTAAACTACAAATGAATATCATGTAAATTTTGTGTAAATCGGTTAATATCCGAAGTAAAAACATGACTTCACACGTCAAATTTAAGAATTCTTCTCTCTTTTTTTATTAAAGATAATCGAAAAGGTCGTTCCTTTTCCAAGCTCGCTTTCCACATTGATTTTCCCTTCATGTGCTTCAACTAAATGTTTCACAATGGCAAGGCCTAAACCAGTTCCTCCCGAATGACGACTTCTCGCAGGATCTACTCGGTAAAAACGCTCAAAAATCCGTGGCAATACGTCTTGACTAATTCCAACACCTGTATCACAGACTCGAAGCTGAACTACCTCTTCTGTACAATTGACCTTAACATTAATACTACCGCCGTTTGGTGTATACGTAATCGCATTATGAATTAAATTAATAATAATTTGCTTAATTCGCTCTGGATCACCCTCAAATTCACAATGCTGTTCACTTACAAATTGAAGATCAATCTGTTTTTCCTTTGCTTTTTCTCTTAGAAGCTGAGCCACATCATCAATAATGTTATTTAAATCAACATCTTGCCAATGTAACTGAAAGACATCTTTTTCAATTCGTGAAAGCTCTAATAGGTCATGAATAAGTCGTTGTAATCGGTCGCTTTCCTTATTAATAATATTCAAAAACTTAATCCGTAGTTCCTCGGATTCCATCGCACCATCTAGAAGTGTTTCAGTAAATCCTTTTATTGAGGTAACAGGAGTTTTTAATTCATGCGACACATTTGCGACAAAATCCTTTCTGATTTGCTCTAGTTTCTTCAACTCAGTAATATCATGTAAAACGAGAGCTATCCCCTTCAATCTCCCATGATTACTAATAATCGGTGCTCCATGAACATCAAAATGCCTCATTTCATACAAAACAGGGAAGCTAACTTGCTTGCTTTGCTTCTGCTCGGTAATAAAAATGTTTTGAATAACGCGAATTAATTCTTTATGCTTAATAACATCGTGATATAGTTCATTTAACCATACATCGGTACGTTCCCCGAAAATCTCATCGCATGTCCGATTAATTAAAGAGATATCTCCCCTCATTCCAATTAGCAATAAGCCACTCCCCATATTTTCAATTAATGTTTCCATATGTTCTTTTTGTACTTGGTGACGTCGTGTCAGCTGCTCTAAATTATAAGCCAATACATTAATTGATTTAGTTAGTAAACCGATTTCATCATGTTTACTTTCATATGTCCTCGCTTTAAAATTACCCTCAGCCAATTCAATCGCAACGTTCGTAGCATTTTCAACCGGCCTAATCATTTGGTCAGCAATGCGATATGTAATATACACCATTACGAAAAAAGCAATTGTAAAACACACGAGAATAATCGTCCAAATGGTGCCACTCATTCCATGAATATCACTTGTCGACAATCCTAACCTCACATAGCCAGCAACATTATCATGTTCCATAATTTCGACTGCATAATAAAGTAATTCATCTTGCACGGTATGACTAAAACGGATCTCTGTTCCCTCGTCACCGACTAACAAACCTTGAATTTCTGGCCTTTCCAAATGGTTATCCATCATTTCAGGATCAGTAGCTGATTCACCTATTACTTCACCGTCTGGAAACAAAATCGTTACTCGTGCTTCAAGTTTATTGGAAATTTTCTCTGCCAAAGTCTGCGCTCTTTCTCGACTTAACGGTTCTTCCTCTAACATATAAGCAACTAATTGTGTCTCTTTTTCAATACGTTCCTTTACATGGTTCATATAATAATTTTCATATATTTGACCAATCACAAACGCCAAAGAAGCCAATACACATAAAATGACGAGTAGAACCGAAAATACGAGTTTATAGCGAAGCTTATGCATCTAGTTGTGGCTCCTCTAATTTATAGCCTAAGCCACGAATCGTTTTAATATATATCGGTTTTTTCGTTGAAGGTTCAATCTTCTCGCGTAAATGACTAATATGAACATCGACAATACGTGTATCCCCAACAAATTCATAATTCCAAACAGCATTTAATAATTGATCTCGTGTTAAGACACGTCCCTTATGATTAAAAAGATATAGTAAAAGTTCAAACTCTTTTGGCGTGAGCTCTAATGATCTTTCCTTATAAAATACTTCATAGTTATCAGGGTATAGCTTTACATCACCACATACTAAATAGTCGTCACTAGCTTCAGCTTCATCAACAATTTTCGTTTGCGCTCTTCTTAAAATCGCTCTTACTCTAGCAACGACTTCACGAGGGCTGAAAGGCTTGGTCATATAGTCGTCTGCCCCTAGTTCTAGCCCTAACACCGTGTCAAATTCATCATCCTTTGCCGTAAGCATTAAGATCGGAATTTGCACCTTATTCTCTCTAAGTTGTTTACAGACATCAAGACCATTCACCTCAGGTAGCATTAAATCAAGTACCATCAAATGAAATGACTCAGCTTGAGCAATTTGCAATGCTTTAGCACCATCATTTGCCGTCACAACTTCATAACCAGCTTGCTCTAAATTAAATTGCAACAACGTTACAATCGATTCCTCATCGTCCACTACCAAAATACGCTGGCTCATACATTCTCCTCCAAACTCCAACAAACTTAGATTGTAACGGTTAGTGATATCCCATTTTTCTTCTCTATTTACCCATTATTCTACTACTTCTGTGTGAAGAAAAGCAACCGTCTATCGTTTCATGTGAAAACTCTGCCTATAACGGTGTTCTTCCTTATCTAGCTCCAGCAAAAAGTATGATTCCTTCACCCAAATTGTTGTCCTACTCTTTTCAAAACCCCCTTCGCATAAAGCGTGGCCACTGAAAAAGTCCAAATTAATTAAAAAGTTAAAAACCCAACTTTTTCAGTGCTCTTGCATAAAGCAAAGGGGGGCTGGAAAACCTCTATTCTTTCGGTAAAGCCTTCATGACATTCCGGACTGAATCAACTGATTTATCTAACGCCAATTTTTCATCTTCGGTTAAATCTAGTTCAATCACCTTTTCTATTCCGTCACCACCTAGAACAGTTGGTACACCTAAGTACAGATCTTTATAGCCATATTCACCTTCCAGATACGCAATCGTCGGTAAGATACGCTTCTTATCCTTTAGAATAGCTTCAACCATTTGTGTCAGTGAAGCAGCCGGAGCGTAATATGCACTTCCATTCCCTAACAAGCTAACAATCTCACCGCCCCCTTTACGTGTACGTTCAACGATTGCATCAATTCGATCTTTTGAGATAAGTTTATCAAGAGGAACTCCACCTGCAAAGGAATAACGGATCAACGGAACCATATCATCACCATGACCACCTAGAACAAACCCAGTAATATCTTCAACCGAAACTTGTAATTCTTGTGCAACAAAAGTACGGAAACGAGCAGTATCTAGCACTCCAGATTGTCCGATAACACGATTCTTCTGGAAACCAGATTCTTTATAGACGGTGTATGTCATAGCATCAGCAGGATTCGTTAATACAATGATATAGCAGTTGGGTGAATACTTAACCACCTGCTTCGTAACAGATTTCATAATTCCAGCATTCGTACTAACGAGGTCATCTCGACTCATTCCCGGCTTCCTTGCAATACCTGCCGTTATGACGACCACGTCTGAATCCTTCGTTTCTTCGTAGCTAGATGTCCCAATGATAGTAGAGTCCGTTCCTGTAACAGGTGTTGACTCAAGCATATCTAATGCCTTTCCTTTTGTTGAATCTTCATTTTGCGGGATATCTACTAATACAACATCTCCTAATTCCTTTTGGGCCACCATCAATGCAGTAGTAGCTCCAGTGAAGCCCCCACCGATAACAGAGATCTTTCTACGTTTAATCGCCATGCTTTGTTCCACTCCTCTTCATTAAATTAGAAAAAACACGCAACAGTAGAGCATCGAGATAACATTCTCCACTATTAACTTACGTATTCAAAGTGAAATATTGCATCATTTTTATGAAAGAAGCAGCTCCAAAAGGGGGTTACCCAATTGGAACTGCCAAGCTTTTTAAGAGCTTTTCAACCACGCTCTTAAAGATTTTTAATTAATTCATTAGCAAAGCCTGAGCATGATACTTCAGTCGCTCCATCCATTAAACGAGCGAAATCGTATGTGACAACTTTACTTCCGATTGTTTTATCCATTGAATTCATAATAAGATCAGCGGCTTCATTCCAACCTAAGTGACGAAGCATTAATTCCCCTGAAAGAAGAACAGATGAAGGGTTTACCTTATCTAATCCCGCGTACTTAGGTGCAGTACCGTGAGTCGCTTCGAAAATAGCATGTCCAGTGTCATAATTAATATTAGCACCTGGTGCAATTCCAATTCCACCTACTTGAGCAGCAAGTGCATCAGAAATGTAGTCACCATTTAAGTTCATCGTTGCCACAACATCGAACTCTTTAGGACGAGTTAAGATTTGTTGCAAGAAAATATCAGCAATAGAATCTTTCACGATGATCTTACCCGCAGCTTCAGCTTCAGCTTGTGCTTTATCAGCCGCTTCACGGCCTTCAGCCTCAACAATCTCATCATATTTAGCCCATGTAAATACTTTTCCACCAAATTCACGCTCAGCCACTTCATAGCCCCAAGACTTAAATGCACCCTCCGTAAATTTCATAATGTTACCTTTGTGCACAAGTGTAACACTCTTACGTCCTTCATCAAGTGCATATTGAATAGCTGCTTTCACAAGACGTTCTGTTCCTTCTTTTGAAACTGGCTTAATACCAATACCAGATGTTTCAGGGAAACGAATTTTCGTAGCACCCATTTCATTTTGTAAGAATTCAATCACTTTCTTTGCTTCATCCGTACCTTCTTGGAATTCAATTCCTGCATAGATATCCTCTGAGTTTTCTCGGAAAATAACCATGTTCGTATCCTCAGGACGTTTAACTGGTGAAGGAACACCTTGGAAGTATCGTACTGGGCGTAAGCACGTATACAAATCCAACTCTTGACGTAAAGCAACATTTAATGAACGAATCCCACCACCAACAGGAGTTGTTAAAGGGCCTTTAATCGCAATAATATATTCACGAACCGCTTCTAATGTTTCTTCAGGTAACCAAGAGCCCGTTTCGTTAAATGCTTTCTCACCAGCAAGAATCTCTTTCCACTCAATCTTCTTTTCACCGTTATATGCTTTTTCAACTGCTGCGTCAATAACACGTGAAGCCGCTGCCCAAATGTCAGGACCTGTCCCATCTCCTTCAATAAATGGAATCACAGGATTATTTGGTACGTTTAACACACCATTATTTACTTTAATTACTTCTCCGTTTGCCATAATTACTTTCCCTCCTAATAATAATTAAGCCTATCCAACTTTTAATCTATGTACAGAGGGAGACAATAGCTCCCTCTCCGTACTCCATTATGAACGTTGAGCCAGTGGTACATAACTTCTTTTTTCGGGACCAACATATTCCGCACGTGGACGGATGAGACGATTATTGCTGTATTGTTCTAAAATGTGAGCCGTCCAACCAGACGTACGACTTACAGCAAAAATTGGTGTGAATAAATCACTCTTTATCCCTAAACTATGGTACACGCTTGCTGAGTAAAAGTCTACATTCGGCAGTAAACCTTTTTCAGTTGTAACCATTTCGTTAATCTTTGCTGACATCTCATACCACTTTGTTTCACCTGTGATTTCAGTGAGACGTCTTGACATTTCCTTCAAGTGTTTAGCACGTGGATCGCCATTTTTGTATACACGATGACCAAAGCCCATAATCTTCTCTTTATTATCTAGTGCTTTGCGTATATAAGGTTCCACATTCTCTACTGTTGCAATTTCCTTTAACATGTTCATAACGGCTTCGTTTGCGCCACCATGCAAAGGTCCTTTAAGAGCACCAATTGCAGACGTTATACCTGAATACATATCAGATAAAGTCGCTACACAGACACGTGCAGTAAACGTGGATGCATTTAACTCATGGTCAGCATGTAGAACTAAAGCCTTATTGAATGCATTAATGGATATCTCATTTGGTTCTTCACCAGTGAGCATATAAAGGAAATTAGCAGCAAATCCTAAATCCTTACGAGGTGACACAGGTTCAAGGCCGTCACGCACTCGAGAAAACGCTGTCACAATCGTAGGAATCTTTGCTTGAATCTTAATCGCCTTCAAACGATTTGCTTCCGCATCCATTACATCAGCATCTCCATCGTAAAGAGCTAAGCTTGAAATAGCAGTACGCAAAGCTGCCATTGGATGAACCTTATCAATTGGATAAACCTTAAATTGATTAATTAGCTCTTGAGGAATAGGTGCATGGTTACTTAATTCTGTTTGCAACTGACGCAATTCCTCTTCATTTGGTAAATGACCGTTCCATAATAAGAAGATAACCTCTTCAAAGCTAGCATTATCTGCTAAATCATCAATGTCATATCCTTGGTACGTTAAGACACTTTCGATAATCGAACTAACACTTGACGTCGTTGCTACAATACCCTCTAGACCACGAGTAGTACTCACGTTAACCTCTCCTTTTCTCCTTTGTTGTCTTAGCCTCCACAAACTAGTAAATGCTTACATTTCTCATCATATTTACAATGGATTAAGCATCTTTTATGTACTAGAAATAACTCACATGTTCCATTATAACGATTATTCACTATTTTGTGAACGTTTTAGCTCAAACTATTTCTTTGAAGATTAATTTATCCTATTACCTTCTAGTCATAATTATAAAATTCCCATTACGAATCATCTTTTGAATGATTCTTGTAAGGAAGGCCTTCACATAGCCTCTTGTTTTAGGTATAAGCAAGAAAAAACCAAATGCATCTGTTAAAAATCCAGGCGTTAACAACACGACTCCACCTATTAAAATACAAAGTCCATCCAACATCACATTATTAGGTAGCTGCCCCTGCTGCATTTGCAATTGCGCAACCTTCAGCGCCTGTAACCCCTCTCTCTTAGCTAACCATGCACCTAAAACACCCGTCGCAATAATTAGTATAATCGTTGGCCATATTCCTAATGCATAACCGGATAAAATTAATAAACCCACTTCAAATGCCGGTACTACAATTAATAGTAAAATTAGAAATCGAAACATAATCGTTCCCTTCTTTCATTTAGCTATATATTCATTCTACCTCTAAATAGCCCTAAAATGGAAGAGAAGGTGTTCCAAAAAAGGTTACATTAAAAACCTCCTGGAACACCTCCTCCATCATAATTTGTTATTTATTATAGTACACTCGTATGTCCGCGATAAATATCACCACGGGAGCTATCTACGGTAATTTCTTCTCCCTCTTCAAACAAGCCTAAAGCTCCTTCAACTCCAACGATAACAGGAGTACTTAAATCAAGGCCAACAACTGCCGCATGTGAAGTTAATCCACCTTCTTCTGTAATAACAGCTGCTGCTTTTTCAAATGCAGGTATCATGTCCTTATCTGTGCTAAACGTAATAAGAATCGAATGTTCAGTTGTTTTTTCATTTGCTTCTTCTGCATTTCGAGCGATAACCACACGCCCCGCTGCTGTACGACGTCCTATACCTTGACCTTTAGCAACCACTTCACCAATAAGGTGAACCTTCATAATATTCGTCGTTCCAGGCTCATTAATTGGAACTCCTGCTGTAATGACGACAAGATCACCTTGCTTGATTTCACCTGTGTTCATCGCAAAGTCGATCGTTGATTCAAACATTTCATCTGTAGAAGCAGCCGATTTTCCAAGTACAGGCTTGACTCCCCATACAAGATTCAGCTTACGAATGACCTTGTCATTACTCGTTACTGCAATAATAGGAGACAACGGACGATATTTCGATACGATTCGTGCTGTATGTCCACTTTCTGTTGCTGTTAAAATCGCAGCGGCTGAAAGATTCGATGCTGTATGGGCAACTGATTGACCAATCGCACTCGTGATCGATGTTTGTGCCTCCTTTGTCTTCTTACGAAGGATCGCATCATAATTCAATGCGCTTTCTGTTCTTGTTGCAATGTTGTTCATCGTTTCAACCGATTCAACTGGATAATCACCCGCAGCTGTTTCACCTGAGAGCATAATGGCATCTGTACCATCAAAAATCGCATTAGCCACATCACTTGCTTCTGCACGAGTCGGACGTGGATTGCGCTGCATTGAATCTAGCATTTGAGTTGCCGTAATAACGGGCTTTGCTACCGCATTACAGCGTTTGATGAGCTCTTTTTGAACTAATGGAACATCCTCAGCAGGGATTTCGACTCCAAGGTCTCCACGAGCCACCATTAATCCGTCGGAGATTTCAAGGATTTCCTCGATATTATCTACGCCCTCTTGATTCTCAATCTTAGGGATTATATGAATTTCACTACCGCCATTTCCATCTAGAAGCTCACGAATTTCAAGAACGTCGGATGCACGACGTACAAATGAAGCGGCAATAAAATCGACACCTTGTTCAATACCAAATTTAATATCCGCAATGTCCTTTTCAGTAATCCCTGGCAAATTAACACTTACATTCGGTACGTTAACTCCCTTTTTATTTTTTAATAGACCATCATTTAAAACCTTTGTCACAAGTTCATTATCACGAACTTCCTTCACTTCAAGACCGATTAAACCATCATCTAGTAAAATCTTAGAGCCTGATTCGACATCTTGAACAAGATTAGGGTAAGTAACAGAAATCTTTTCTTTGTTCCCTACTACTTCTGTCATTGAAATAATCAGCTCTTGTCCAGACACTAGTTCAGCTGCTCCACCTTCAAGTGTTTGTGTGCGAATTTCTGGACCTTTCGTATCAAGTAATATCGCTACTTCTTTCCCCGTACGCTTCACGGCTTCACGAATGTTCTTAATTCGGTTACCATGCTCCTCGAAATCCCCATGCGAAAAATTAAGACGAGCCACATTCATACCAGCTTGAATTAATTGTTCAAGCTTTTCTACTGATTCACTTACAGGTCCTATCGTACAAACAATCTTGGTTTTACGCATAATTGCCTCCCATTATCTTATTCCTATTTTTTATTTTTATGAGGTGATTCAAAAAGGACGGTTTTTCCTTTTTGAATGGCCTCGAAGTAATGAGTGTCATCGCTACATCTTTTAATAGTCTTGTGGTGAGCGCTTATCTCGCCACAAAACACGTAGCAAACGGCCCCATTGTATGCTCTTTAGATTGATAATTCTTGAGATAGAGTGTACATTCCTAGGTCAATCGTATGCTTACGAGAAAGAGCTTCATCAATGTCATGGTACACTAGCTCATTTTTCTCAATTCCTACAGTGATGCCTGCCTTACCAGCAAGTAAATGGTCAACCGCTTTCGCCCCGAGTCGGCTGGCTAGCACGCGATCAAATGCTGTTGGAGAACCTCCACGTTGTATATGCCCTAATACGGTAACACGCGTCTCTAGGTTCATTTCCTGCTTAATGCGTTCTCCAAATTCAAAGCCACTTCCTACACCTTCGGCTACAACGATAATACTATGCTTCTTTCCACGATCTTGTCCACGCTTTAGGCGTGCAATTACGTCACTCATTTCATAGTCTGCTTCTGGAATGACAATCGTTTCAGCACCATCAGCTAAGCCTGACCACAATGCCAAATCACCGGCATGGCGCCCCATTACTTCAACTACGTATGTACGCTCGTGAGACGTCGCTGTATCACGAATCTTATCAATTGCATCAATGACTGTATTCAATGCTGTATCAAAACCAATTGTAAAATCAGTTCCAGGAATATCATTATCAATTGTACCAGGAACACCAATAGTCGGGAAACCATGCTCTGTTAGCTTTTGTGCGCCTCTAAATGATCCATCGCCCCCAATGACGACTAGACCTTCAATGCCAAATTTATTTAACTGCTCAATGCCTTTCTTTTGACCTTCGAGCGTCTTAAATTCTTCGGAACGAGCTGTATACAACATCGTACCACCACGGTGGATAATATCACCAACTGAGCCTAATTCCATTTTTTTAATGTCGCCATCCATTAAGCCAGCATAACCATAATAAATCCCGTATACCTCTAGATTATGATAAATTCCTTTACGAACAACAGCCCGAATAGCAGCATTCATTCCTGGCGAGTCACCACCACTTGTTAACACTCCAATTCTCTTCATATTCACACAAACCTCCTCTAATCAATCATCATATATTGCGAAAAGTTCCACAAAGCTTCTTGCTTGTGTACTTTTACCCTCAATTTTATTACACGATAACTTAACAAAATCATATCATTTTATTCGTTATAAAAACAGATCGGTTCAATATTACTATTGACATGAAGCAGGAAGCTCAAACGTATCCCGTTCTTAAAAATAACACTTTCGTTGCATAAATACAATACAGAACCTACCAATTAGAAAAACTACACCCTCACGATAGGGTGTAGTTTTTCTTTAATTTATAGGGATGGTATCGGTTACACTTGAATATTGTCCAATTTTTTTGTATTTTTGATACCGTTGTTCAATAAGGTCATCTTCACTAAGATGGCTCAATACAGAAAGTGAGCGTTCAATCACTTCATCAATCGCTCCTGCTTGTTCTTTAGTATGACGATGCGCGCCACCCTTGACTTCACGTACAACTTCATCAATTACACCTAATTTTTTTAAGTCAGGAGCAGTGATCTTCATCGTCTCTGCTGCCTTTTGAGCGAGTGAGGCATCTTTCCATAATAAAGCAGCCGCACCTTCAGGAGAAATGACGGAATACGTCGAGTTCTCAAGCATATGCAAATGATTTCCTACACCTAATGCCAATGCGCCTCCACTTCCACCTTCTCCAATGACAATACAAACAACAGGGACGGATAAACCAGCCATCTCTAGTAGGTTCCTAGCTATCGCTTCACTCTGTCCTCGTTCTTCAGCTGCTTTCCCTGGGTAAGCACCCTTCGTATCTATAAAACAAATAATTGGTCGTTTAAATTTATCAGCCTGTTTCATTAGTCGTAACGCTTTACGATAGCCTTCTGGGTGTGGCATGCCAAAATTACGATGAATATTTTCTTTTGTATCTTTACCACGTTGGTGACCAATAACGGTTACAGGAGTCCCTTTGTATTTCGCAATCCCACCAACAATCGCTGCATCATCGCCATATAATCGATCGCCATGCATTTCGAGAAAATCTGTAAATAAGTGCTCAATATAATCAAGAGTCGTAGGGCGGTCGTTATGACGAGCAATTTGAACACGTTCCCAAGGCTGTAAATTTCCGTAAATATCTAGTTCTAGCTGTTGAAGTCTCTTTTCTAATTTTTTTATTTCATCAGTTAGATCGATTTCCTTTTCTTCTGTAAAGGAACGAAGCTCGTTAATTTTATTTTTTAATTCCACAATCGGTTTCTCAAAGCCTAAATTAGTCGCCATTGGTTCCACCTCCTTGATGTAAATCTAGAATCGTCGTTAATGTCTCTTTCATTTCATTTCGTGGAATAACCCGATCAAGCTGACCGTGCTTTAATAAAAATTCAGCTGTTTGAAAGTCTTCAGGTAACTCTTGTCGAATCGTTTGTTCAATAATTCTTCGACCTGCAAATCCAATTAATGCTTTTGGTTCAGCAAAATTGTAGTCACCTAATGAAGCGAAGCTAGCTGAAACACCACCTGTTGTAGGATGAGTCATAATCGAAATAAATAATCCACCTTGTCGGTTAAGCTTCTGCAACGCAGCGCTCGTCTTAGCCATCTGCATTAAGCTTAAAACACCTTCTTGCATTCTTGCCCCACCTGAAGCTGAAAATAATATAAACGGAATTCCTTTTTCAATCGCATATTCAACAGATCTTGTAATTTTTTCACCGACGACAGAACCCATACTTCCCATTCGAAAACGTGCATCCATTACGGCCATTACAGTAGGTAAACCATTGATCGTACCATGACCTGTTACAATTGCTTCATTCAATTCCGTTTTCTTGCGGTCTGATTCTAATTTTTTTTCATATGTTGGGAACTCTAGTGGATTCTTACTAAGCATGTCCCGATTTGTCTCAACGAAAGACCCTTCGTCCATTAAACTAGCAATTCGCTCAGGTGCTGTCATTCGATGATGAAACCCACAAGAATGGCAGACAAGTAAATTCTTTTTTAATTCCTTCGTATACATAATAGTCCGACATGAAGGGCATTTTGTCATTAAGCCTTCGGGGACCTCTTGCTTTGCTCGTTCAGACGGAATCGTTGCATATTTACGCTTCTTACTCAAAAAATCTTTAAACATCTTAACACCTCACTGCTTCATCATTCTATTTATATTAAAAAGGGCTTTTTTTTAAGTGCTTCTTTAGTATATTAACAGCCAACCCATGATCTTCCTTCACTAAGGCGTGAATGATCTGTTTATGCTCAGCACTATGCTTGACCGGATCAATTGATTGAACAGCTCGTGTCATAGCAGCTTTATTATATTGGACAAGTGAATCCCAAATGTTAGTTAATAGACGATTTTGACTATTCATAACAAGCTCTTTATGGAAGGCGTAATCATCACTTGGCATCCTCTCTCTCTGCTCAGATGATTCTGCTAATTGACTTAGTCTTTCAATCTGCTCTTGTCCCATTCGTTCACACGCCAATTTAAAAGCTTCAATTTCAACTATTCTTCTTGTTTCTGAAAGATCCTGCTTCGCTTTTTCATTTTTTAAAAGAAAAGATAATAATAACTCGACTAAACGATAGCTATTCGCTGATTTCATAAACGTTCCTTCACCACGACGAGTCTCAATGAACTCTAACAATTCTAATGCCCTCAGCGCTTCTCTAACAGAAGATCTAGCGACCCCTAAACGTTCACTTAACTCACGTTCAGAGGGAAGCCGATCTCCTTCTGAAAGTTGATCAGCCTCGATGATACCTTGAATTTGTGTAATAATTTCTAAATAACGCTTTGACTGCATCGACAAGAGCCCCTCGTTTAGTTCATATCAGGCTGTATAATGGCCATTTCTGCTGTTCTCTTCGCTACTTCTTTGGGATCAGTGTGGACGGTGGCCACGCCACTATCTATGGCTGCTTTAGCAACAGCAGCTGCAACAGCTGGTGACACACGTTTATCAAACGGTGCGGGAATGACATAATTAGAGTCAAGCTCCCCTTCAATTAAGTTGGCAATTGCATAAACAGCCGCAGCCTTCATTTCTTCATTTATATCAGTTGCACGTACATCTATAGCACCACGAAACACACCTGGAAAAGCGAGCACATTATTAACTTGATTCGGATAATCGGAACGACCTGTACCAATCACTTTTGCACCTGCTACTAATGCGTCTTCAGGTGCAATTTCAGGGTTTGGATTAGCCATTGCAAAAATAATGGGCTCCGGATTCATCCTTTGAACCATTTCTTTTGTTAGAACCCCTTCAACTGAGACACCTACAAAAATGTCCGCGTCCTTTACGACCGATTCAAGCTTTCCTTTTTGCTGAGTAGGGTTTGTGAACGTTGCAACTTCTAGCTTCTGCTTATTCATCCCCTCTTGACGGCTTTTGTAAATCGCTCCGCGTGAATCACATAAAATCGTCTGCTTAGCCCCCATACTTCTTAAAAGCTTGATGATAGCTATACCAGCAGCTCCAGCACCATTGACGATTATTTTCGCTGTCTCAAGCTTTCTTCCTGTCAGCTTACACGCATTTAGTAAACCAGCTAATGTCACAATTGCTGTTCCGTGCTGGTCATCATGAAAAACAGGAATATTCATTTCTTCCTTCAAACGCCTCTCTACTTCAAAGCAATGCGGCGCAGCAAAATCCTCCAAGTTAATTCCAGCAAATGTCGGCTCAAGCTGCTTCACAGTCATGACAATTTCTTCAACCTGCTTTGTCTTAATACATAATGGGAATGCATCAACCCCAGCAAAAGACTTAAACAAGACAGCTTTCCCTTCCATAACAGGTAAAGAAGCTTCAGGCCCAATATTCCCAAGACCAAGAACAGCTGTCCCATTACTAACAACTGCGACAAAGTTCCCCTTCATCGTATATTCATAAACCTTTTCTCGATTACGATGAATTTCTTCGCAAGGATCTGCGACACCAGGAGAATAGACTAAACTTAAATCATGTGCATTCTGTACTGGCACCTTTGCTTTTGCTTCTAATTTGCCACGGTGCTTTCGATGAATTTTCAAGGCTTCATCTTTAAATGATGTCACAAGCGAACACTCCTTTTCTCATGATCGTCCATATTGGTCTGACCACCTCGAAAAACTTCTCTAATTATATATAAACTTTTCTCATTAGCCAAGTAACAATTATGGACGAATCTTAACATTATCTTTACCTAACAGTTGATAAAGAGCATGAAGACAAGCATCTGAAGAGTTTACTAAGTATTCCTTCGACAAATATTTTGTTTGATTTGTTTTTTCATAATACAAAATAATCGGGATGTCTCCGGGATATTGTTTCATAATCCTTTTTAACTGGTTTAACCGTTCTGGATCAGCGTCATTCATAATTCGTAAATAAAGTCGCTGACTCGCTTTCTCCTTCAATGTAGTGACAGAATAAAGTCGTTCCACCACAAGTGATTTTCGTTGCTGAGAAAAGTCTGTTCTGCCTTCTAGTACGTACATCTCTCCTTCTATTAGTAAATCACGCACTTTTGACCAAACAAGCGGAAAGAAGGTTGCATTGATTGTTCCTGTTTCATCAACAACAGAAGCAAATGCCATAGCATCGCCCTTTTTTGTCCGAATTCGCTTAATCGATTCAACCTTCCCTGCTAGAATAACAGAGCCTACTTTCGTGAACGCTTCTATAATTGTCACTCGACCAATAGAAGCGAGTTTCTCACCATACTTCTCTAACGGGTGTCCAGATAAATAGAAGCCGAGCACTTCCTTTTCAAATTCCAATCGTTCATGCTCTGTAAATGGTTCTACCTGTTGGTAGAGTGGAGCTTCCATATCTAATGTAAACAGCCCTTCTGTCTCTTCTTGAAATTCCTTCACATTCTGAGCAAATTCAATTGAATCATCTACCGAAGCGAGTAATACGGCACGATCTTCATCCATATAATCCAAGGCGCCAGCTTTTATTAAAGATTCAAGCGCCTTCTTGGACAAGCTTGGATAAAGCTCAATCGTCAATTGAAACAAATCGTTTATCTTCTTTTTATTTCGAATAGTCATAATCTCTTTAGCAGCTTGAACACCAATATGAGAAATCGGTAATAAACCAAATCGAATCGATTGCTCTTCGATTGAAAATAACCACTCACTTTTTAACAAAGATGGTGGACGTATGTCTAAACCTTTTTCCCTGCTTTCCTGAATGAAGCTATACAATTTATCTTGTTGATTCCAAGCTGAAGACAGTAGAGCTGTATAGAAAGGTAACGGGTAATGTGCTTTCAAATAAGCAAGACGGTAGCTAATTAAACTATAGGCTACAGCATGACTTCTATTAAATCCATAATCAGCAAAACGTTCAATTAAGCTGAATACATTTGCCGCTACATCTTCTGAATAACCCTTTCTTACTGCCCCTTGAATAAACGTTATTCGTTGTTCTTCTAAATCATTCTTCTTCTTTTTACTAATCGCCCTTCTAAGTAGATCCGCTTCCGCTAGTGAAAAGCCTGCTAATATTGATGCCATTTGCATAATTTGTTCCTGATAGATAAGAACACCATATGTCTGTTCGAGTAACGGCTTTACATCTGAATGTGGGTACGTAACCTCTTCTTGCTTATATTTTCTTTTTATATACGTTTGTATATATTCCATTGGTCCCGGTCGATACAAAGCATTAACAGCAACAATATCTTCAAATTCAGTTGGCTGTAGCGATGATAATACCCGTCTCATGCCATTTGATTCTAACTGAAAAACCCCCGTTGTATCAGCATCACTTAATAGTTGAAAGGTTTTTCGGTCATTTAATGGAATTCGCTCGACATCAAGCCATGTTCCTGTTTGTTGTTCAATATAATAGACAATACGTTCAAGTAATGTTAAATTACGAAGTCCCAAAAAATCAAACTTCAACAAACCTAATTGCTCAACTACATCCATCGTTGCTTGGGTTAAAGAAACATTCGTTGTACCAGCTTGAAGAGCAAGTACATTTGTAAGTGGCTCAGCGCTTATGACAACACCAGCAGCATGAGTAGACGTATGTCGGGGCAGTCCTTCTAACTGTGTAGCAATTTCCCATAATCGCTTCGCCTCCACCGACTCTGCAAGCAGTGACTTTAATTTCTCACTACTTTCCCACGCTTTGTCCAATGTCATCCCTGGTGATACTGGTATTTCTTTCAATAGCTGATTCATCATATAAGCTTGTACACCTAATACTTTAGCGACATCACGTATGACCGCACGAGCCGCAAGCGTCCCAAATGTTAAAATATGTGCCACACGATCACGTCCATATTTTTTTTGTACATATTCAATAACCTCATCACGCCGATGATCGGGAAAGTCAATATCAATATCTGGCATTGAAACCCGCTCTGGGTTCAAGAATCGTTCGAACAATAAGTCGTATTGAAGCGGGTCAACATCTGTAATCTCTAATAGATATGCGACAAGCGAGCCTGCTGCTGATCCCCGACCAGGACCTGTCATCATCCCGTTTTCTTTTGCATAGCGCATGAAATCCCAAACGATTAAAAAGTAATCGCTATATCCCATCTCATAAATAACGGTAAGTTCTTTTTTTAATCGTTGTTCTATTGCTGCTGTTACATACTCATAACGTTGCTTACATCCTTGCAAACAAAGCTCCTCTAGCTGTTCATCTGCGCTTATACGATCTGTTGGATAGGTTGGTAATTGAATCTTATTCAACTCTATCTCGACATTACACATCTCAGCTAGCTGAGATGTGTTTTCTAAAGCTTTCTCCCAGCCCCGAAAGTCTGCCGCCATTTCACTAGGATCCTTTAAATAATAATGGCGTTCTTGCGTGAGTAGCTCTGTTTCCTCTAGTTTTTTCCCATCTCGAATCGCTCGTAACACATGATACGCATTGACATCAGATTTCTTTAAATAGTGACAAGGCTGTGCAGCTATTAAACGGATTCCTGTTTGATCTGAAATTTTCTGTAAATGTTCAAGATATTGATCATTCTGCCCTTCATTAGAATGGATCTCAATAAATGTATGACTAATCGCTCGTTTAGGAATCCATTCCTCTAACCAAATCATCGCCTTATTCCAATCACCATTTCGAACAGTATTAGTGATTGGACCATACTCAAAAGGTATGACGATGACCACATTCTCCATGGAGCTTGTGATCTCTTCTTTAGTTAAGAAGCGATCCTCTCTTTCTTTATGATGCCACCTTGAAGAAAGAAGCATTAATTGCTTATAGCCCTCATTGTTTTTCGCATATAATCTCATATTTTGAACCGAATCAGCTTGAACTTGAACCGATATGTCCAGTCCGATAATTGGTTTAATTCCTCGTTTTTTACATGCTTGATAGAAGGGAACAGCACCATACAAAACATTTTTATCTGTTAATGCTAGCTGTTTATAGCCTAATACGTGAGCATGCTGTATAAGCTCTTCAATTCGATTTGTTGAAGAAAGAAGACTATATTCACTTAATACGTGAATCGGTACAACTTCCATTGTTCATCCTCCCCCTCTATTGAATGCTTGTCATAACTTTCATTCAATCTGACTATATATAGAAATAAGCTTTGCCAGCAGAATAGAAAAGCTACTACGTTGAACACATGAACACAGTCTCATTTAACACATACCTTCAGCAAATTTTTCTTTGTTTAGAATCATTTATGTAGAAAGGATGAGCCATTTGCTAAATCGTGAGCTTCTCGCTACGTTAATTATTGATTTTTTCGTTGCCTTTGGTGTCATTATCGGTGGTGCACTAATTGGAGGAATCGGCGCATTCTTAATTGGTAAGCCACCACTCTCTGTCATTCATAATCTTGCAGGGAACTTAAAAATCTGGGCTATTGTTGCAGCTATAGGCGGTACATTTGACGCTATTTCAAGTATAGAGAGAGGGCTATTTGAAGGAATTCATGATGATATAGTCAAAACAGGCCTCATGATCTTTGCTGCATTATGCGGAGCTCAAACAGGTATAACCGTGATTCAATGGCTTGTTGGGGAGTCTGTTTCCTCATGAGAATCCCACCGTTGTATAAACGTACCACATTTCAACGTTTTCTCGCTGGATTCATAATCGGTGTCCTTTGTGGGTGGTTTTTTTTTCTATTTCAATATGGACAACTTTATAATGCATTAATGATCCAGCTTTCCGAACAACGCTCGACGATTATCACATTAGAAGCCCGAATTGCTGAGCTAAATAGTGAGCAAACCAAATTGAATGAAGAGAATCAAAAGAAATTGACGATTCAATCAATTGAGGTTGAGTTAAGTAATGCCCGTCGATTACGCTTGAACCAATTAACACAATTAGAGTTACGCACACAAATTATTGAAGAACTCCAACATTTAGAACGAGAAGACATTGAAACTGTTGCGAGTATGAAGGATTTAATGATTCGTGCCCTTGAAAATAAAGTATTTAACGTTGACGATAATGAATTCCAGGTTGATGTGCAAGAAATTTACCTTTTCACGACGCTAAGAATTGAACTTGCAATTATACCAGCAAGTAGCTCATGACCACTTCGAAATCACGAGCTACTTCTCGGCACCTGTTTTGCTAACACGAATAAGCTTTTCTATAATATCATCCGTTTCATCCCATGAAAATGCTGTTGCCCCAGAAGCTTTTGGATGCCCTCCACCATGATATTCAACTGCAATATCATTAATCGTCGGTCCCTTTGATCTTAACCTCACTCTAATTCGATCCTCTTCTTCAACAAAGAAAACCCATGTTTTTAAGCCTTCTACATCCGAGAATAGATTAACAAACTGTGAAGATTCATTTGACGTGACCTCAAATGAATCCAGAATGTCTTTTGTTAAATACATCGCACCAACACAGCCTTCGATCACTTTAAAGTTTTGCAAAATATACCCTTCTAGACGGAGCATTCGTAGATCTTTCTTATGTAGCTGTGAATAGAACTCATTCCGATCAAAAGGATACTCGAGCAAGACACTCGTTCTTCGTAACGTATCTGGTGTTGTATTATCAAAACGAAACCTCCCCGTATCACCAACAATCCCAGCATATAGTGATTCCGCTATCTCTTGATCAAACTCCCAATTGTACTGAAGCATCCATTCAACAATCATCTCACAAGTTGAGCTGTACGTTGGATCGACCCAATATACATCACCATAAGGCTCGTCATTAGGGTGATGGTCTATTTTTATTAAATAGGAGCCTTTCTTAAACCTCGAGTCAGAAATACGTTCAACATTCGCGGTATCACAAACGATGACAGCAGCACCTTCGTAAATGTCATCCTCCACTTTATCCATCTCACCTAAAAAGCGTAACGACTCTTCTTCTTCACCTACTGCATAAACGTTCTTTTTTGGGTATTGATTTTGAATCGCCTTTTTCAATCCTAACTGCGCTCCAATTGCATCTGGATCAGGACGAACATGACGGTGAAGAATGATCGTCTCGTGTTGCTCTATTTTTAATTTTATCTCATTATTCATTGAATTCTCCTCTCCTCATTTCGTTCACGCTTCCTTCACTAGCATCTTTCACTTGTTAACGTTACAATAGATGGCATAAGTGAATTTAATGTACATGCAGGAGGAACGAATGGAAAAACTATTTATTATTATCATTGTCTTATCAGTCGTATTTTTCCTTTACAATAGGATCAAAGCATGGCGCCAATCAGAACCACTTTTAAAACGTATTTATCAATCCAAATCCACATTAAGCCTTGGGATTTTCTTAGCAGCATTTGGTGCTAATTTGTTAATATCACCGCGGAACACCATCGATTGGGTTGTTGGGATTGTTTTCCTCATTTTCGGTATTGCTAATCTCATTTATGGCTTTCGAGCACGAAGCCATTACATCAATCAATTACCATAAGAAAAACGCTGCGCGTCTTTTCTTATGGTAACTTCACAGAAATACATACTTAACCGTTAAAGTTGGCAGCACACTTTAACGGTTTTTATTATAAAATAATGTACTTATACATTCATACTTGCTGTATCCACTTCCATGTCCTTTGATTTCAAAGTATAACTTTACCTATTATGCTCGCTAAAATAACCTGCTAATCGATCAGTTGAGCCATCATGAGGGCTTTTCCGACGATTTTCGTATCATGATAAAGCTCAACGTCAATCTTTCCATGCTTCCGACCCATCTCCAACACTTTCGGTTCGATTCGCAGTATACTTTCCATTTGTACGGGCTTTATGAAATATAATGTAATATTTTCAACGACTAAATCACCTTTTTTATATGTACGGAGTACTCTTCTTCCTATCTCTGTCACTAGAATCGTAAATACACCGTAAGATATTGATCCTAATTGATTCGTCATCTGTGGTGTTACTTCACAGGAAAATTGAAACCGCTCTTCTGTAGAACAATCTTGTAATCTTCTTGTGACAATTTCTTCAATCGTCTCACCTACATGTGGCTGTCTTTGAACCATTTGTAGAGCCTTTAATACATCCTGCCTACTCACAACACCGATAAGCTTCTTCGCTTGGTCAATAACTGGCAATAATTCGATCCCTTCCCATACTAATAAATGAGCAACAGTTGCAATTGATGTTCGTTCATTAACGGTAATCGGGTCAGTCGTCATCACTTTTTCAATTCTCGTATGAGAGTCAACCCCGACTACATCCTTCGCCGCAATCATCCCTTGTACCTTCATCGATTCATTAATAACCGGGTATCGACTATGTCCTGTTTCTTTATTTAAATGATCCCATCGTTTAACCGTATCATCCGTTTTCAAATAGTATGTATTGGCAAGTGGAATTAATATATCATCAACAAGTACAATTTCTTTCTTGATTAATTGATCATATATGGCTCGGTTAATCATCGCCGCCACCGTAAATGTGTCATAGCTCGTTGAAATAATAGGCAATTCCAGTTCATCTGCAAGTCTAATGACTTCATCACTTGTAGAAAAACCACCAGTGATTAATACGGCTGTTCCAGATTCAATCCCGACCTTATGAATTTCTTCACGATTCCCGACAATCAGTAAATTCCCGACCTCCATATACCTCATCATCGCATCGACCTTCATAGCACCTATAACAAATCGATTTAATGTTTTATGTAAGCCTCGTCTACCTCCAAGCACTTGCCCTTCAACAATGTTAACGACTTCTGCATACGTTAACCGTTCAATATTTTCTTTACGCTTTTTCTCAATCCGAATCGTCCCAACACGTTCGATTGTACTAACAATTCCTTGATTTTCGGCTTCTTTAATAGCTCGATACGCTGTTCCTTCACTAACGATTAGAGCCTTAGCAATTGAACGAACAGAAATCTTTTCACCTATTCGCAGTTTTGTAATATAATTAATAATTTGTTCGTGCTTCGTAGCCACTTTTTTCCTCCACTTTTAACGACCTCTACTATGTATAACCATCATAAGTATACGTGTTCTCTCCCATTCGAGCAAGAACACATATATGGATGGTCATCCTTTTTAAAGGCTTATCGGTTCACGATATTAGTGCTATGTTCGTTAAATCCCTTATTCTTCTTAAAAAAAGGTACCTCTCAAAAGAAGTACCAATTGCTCCTATAATTCGATTCCTTCACCAACTTTAAGAGCCAGCCCCTTCTTTCCTGATAAATGCTCAGCATACTCATTAGGATCTTGTTCAATAACCGGAAATGTATTGTAATGGATTGGAACAACTCGTTTCGCTTGCAGCCATTCTGCAGCCAACGTAGCATCTTCTGGCCCCATCGTGAAATTATCTCCAATCGGTAAAAATGCCAGATCAATCGTATTACGCTCCCCAATTAGCTTCATATCACTAAATAATGCAGTATCCCCAGCATGAAAAATCGTTTTTCCTTCAACCGTTAACAGAATTCCTGCTGGCATCCCTGTGTAAACTATTCTCTGATTATCTTCCTCGGTATAGGATGATCCGTGAAAGGCTTGTGTTAATTTAACTGTCCCGAATTCAAATGTATGCGCACCACCGATATGCATCGGGTGGCACTGTATACCTTTCCAACCTAGATATGTTGCTAATTCAAATGGGGCGATCACTAACGCATCATTCCTTTTTGCTAACTCGACTGTGTCACCTACATGGTCATTATGGCCGTGGGTTAATAGAATTACATCTACTTCGAGTGAGTCAGCATTTAAATCCGTTAAACCATTGCCAGTAATGAATGGATCAATAATAATTTTCGTTCTTTTTGTGTTAATAAAGACAACTGAATGTCCATGGTAGCTTACGTTCATCTTTACACACTCCTTCTTATAATCTTCTTAATCTTTATTCATTCGATATAAGAGGTTCAATTCCCTTTTATTGAATTATCAAAACGTATGAGTGTAAAGAGCACATAAAGGGAAGCCTTAAAGGAAAGGGCACTGGAAAAGTTAGAATTAAAACTTTTTCAGTGCCCTTCTTCCTTATTGCTCATTCCTCATTCCAAACCCAAGTAAACAACTGACCATCCTCATTCATATAGCGAATGTCTAACTTTGATAAACGAGGATATTCTGCTTTCATATTGTCCACGTACTCGTCAATTGATTGATTTTCACTTATCTGTAAAAGCGTCACAATTGCTTCCACCTGCTCCTTCGCTTCATTTCCCTTCATCACTTGTGAACCTTTTTCGAATTCATATTTTCTCGGACTGTCATATTCCCATTCATAATCTTGACCATCCACTATAGCTGATATGCGAAGAGAATAAGCACTCATCAATTCTGTTCCACTAGCTGCTACATCAGTTACTTTAAGTATGCTTAACATAACGACGAAAACGATCATAAGCTTTTTCATCTCATCACCTCTGCATTAGCATGAGGCAAATATTGGTATATTATACATTGATCTACGCAATTTTAAAAAGGCCAAAAGCAAGCACAGCAACAGCATGCTTACCTTAGACCTTTTTGTTATTTTTCACTTTTTTCATAGTGCTCGTACGTCTTATTTTCATCTAAGTGCCTTTGCTCATATGTACCACAACTATATGAGTCAAGCAACTGTTGATGGACAACGCGCTCGCCTTGTTGATCATACAAACCATTCGTTAACTTATGCTCCTTCACAGCCTAAATGCCTCCTCCTAGACTTCATATTACAAGCCTAGTATGGAGCAATAACCTATGATTTATGTGAATTCGCCAAAAGTTGCTCTGCCTTTTGTAAAGAGACACGCACTTGTTCAAATCCTGTTCCACCAGCGCTATTTCGGCGTGCAACAACAGTCTTTGGATTAAGCACTTCGTAAATATCTTTTTCAAAAAGCTCACTCGCATCTTCGTAATCAGAGAATGGTAAATCTAGAAGGAAGACACCTTTTTGAATCGCAACTAATACAAGCTTTCCAACGACTTCATGTGCCTGACGGAAAGGCATTCCTTTTGTTGCTAAGTAATCGGCTAGCTCGGTTGCATTAGAGAAGTCATGATGAACCGCCTTTTCCATCGTATCAACGTTCACCGTCATCGTCTCAATCATACCAGCAAAAATATTCAAAGAGCCTTTAACCGTTTCAACCGTATCAAACATTCCTTCTTTATCCTCTTGCATGTCTTTATTATACGCAAGAGGCAACCCTTTTAATGTCGTTAATAATGAAAACAAATGACCATACACTCTTCCTGTTTTCCCACGAATCAATTCTGCCATATCAGGATTCTTCTTCTGCGGCATAATGCTGCTTCCAGTTGCAAATGAATCATCCATTTCAATGAATTGGAACTCTTGTGTTGACCATAAAATAAGCTCTTCACAAAGACGTGATAAATGCATCATAATCATTGAGGACGCATTTAGAAATTCAACAATGAAGTCACGGTCACTAACAGCATCTAAACTATTGTGGTAAATATCGTCAAACCCTAATAATTCAGCAGAATAGTGACGATCAATCGGGAATGTCGTCCCTGCAAGCGCACCTGCACCAAGAGGTGACACGTTCACCCGCTTCAAGCTATCCTCCAAACGCCCATAATCCCTTTCAAGCATCCAGAAATAAGCAAGCAAATGGTGTGCAAACGAAACCGGTTGAGCACGCTGCAAATGCGTATAACCAGGAATCAATGTTTCTACATGCTCATTCGCTTGCGTGACAAGAGCTTGCTGTAGCTTCTTTAAGCCATCCATAATTTCGTTCGTTTGGTTACGCAAATAGAGATGCATATCCGTTGCCACTTGATCATTTCGACTACGACCTGTATGGAGCTTTCCACCGACAGGGCCAATTTCATCAATTAGATGCTTCTCTAAATTCAAATGGATATCTTCCTGTTGAACAGAAAACTCTAGTTCACCCATTGCCGCTTTTTCGCGAAGAGCTTGAAGGCCATTCTTAATTTGTTCAACCTCATCCTTTGGAAGAACGCCACATTTACCAAGCATCGTTACATGGGCAATACTTCCTTCTATGTCTTCATTCACTAATGCTTGATCAAAGCCGATCGATGCACCAAAGGCATCGACCCACTCCTCAGCTGTTTTCGTAAAGCGTCCACCCCAAAGCTTCGACACTATTGATTGACCTCCTTTTGCTCTTTATTGACTTTACTATTTACCTTCGTTGATAATCCCCATAATGAAATGAAACCAACTGCTGCACCGTGATCAAATTCATCGTCTGTTGAATACGTTGCAAGCTTCTCATTATATAAAGAATATGGTGATTTACGTCCTTCCACTATTGCATGCCCTTTAAATAATTTCACACGTACGACACCTGTTACTGTTTTTTGTGTTTCTAGTAAAAATGCTTGAAGCGCATCACGAATCGGCGAGAACCAAAGACCATTATAAATAACCTCTGATAATTTTTGTGATACAACTGGTTTAAAATGAGCAACTTCCTTGGTTAATGTAATATCTTCAAGCTCCTTATGTGCTTTAATCAAAGTCATCGCACCAGGACACTCATATACTTCACGCGATTTAATCCCAACTAGACGATTCTCCACATGATCAATACGTCCAACACCATGCTTACCAGCAATTTGATTTAATTCAAGAATTAAATCATCTAGTTGATAGTTCTTTCCATTAATAGAAACAGGCACACCTTGTTCAAAAGCAAGTTCTACATACTCTGCTTCATTTGGCGTATCCTCAATCGCTGCCGTTAGTTCATATGCTCCTTCTGGAGGAGTTGCCCAAGGATCCTCTAGAATTCCACACTCATTTGCACGTCCCCATAAGTTTTGGTCAACAGAGTATGGATTATCAAGATCAATAGGGATTGGCACATTATTCTTCTTCGCATATTCAATTTCCTCATCACGCGACCAACCCCACTCACGTACAGGAGCTAATACTTTCAAATCTGGGTTAAGAGCTTGGATTGACACTTCAAAACGAACTTGGTCATTCCCTTTTCCGGTACATCCATGTGCAACCGCTGAAGCACCCGTTTGCTCAGCAATTTCAACGAGTTTCTTTGAAATAAGCGGACGTGACAATGCTGAAACTAGTGGATATTTATCCTCATACATTGTATGAGCTTGTAGCGCTGGTAACACAAAATCTTCAGCAAATTCCTTCTTTGCATCAATTGAATATGATTCAATTGCACCAACATCAAGAGCTTTTTGCTTAACAAAATCTAAATCCTTTCCTTCACCTACATCTAAACCAACTGCAATCACATCATATCCTTGATCTGCTAACCATTTGATCGCAACTGACGTATCTAAACCACCCGAATAAGCTAATACTACTTTCTCTTTACTCATCTTCTCATTCCCCCAATGAATATTAATACTTAATATATTATTTTTATACATTGTTATTCAAAAAAAGAGTGCTTTTATTTAGCGCACTATTCATGCATAAATCTAACTGCATTTCTTATTAATATTCATTACTTTAACAGGCAGCGCTCAATTTGGCAAGTGTTTATTGCATCTTTTTTGAATGATTTTACTTTCAAATATAGCAATTTTCGATATAATCAATGTCAGAGGTGATCCAATTGCATGTGAAATTTATATACGATCTGCGGTTAGGGATAAGCGTCCCCCATATCGAACAAGAATGGGATACTCTAGATGAGCAGACGAAAGTAAACACTCTTAACAAATGGGAACAAATTCGTGGTACGATTCCGGACAGAGTCAAACAAATGGAAAATCAAATTCACTCTGTTCATGAGCACCTTTCAAATGAGGAAGATTTCGAGAAATCCTGCCGACTGAATGAAGAAATGGCTGAACTCGCTTCCATTATTAATGACCTCTGGATCCTATATAGACTAGCACCTTCCTTATAAATAAGAATCAGACAATGAGGCTAGGGCATAATAATGTCTCCTAGCCTAATGGACGAGAATGATTAGAATGTTCCCCTTTATTACGTCATACGATCAGAAGCTAGGTCTAATAGTCTTCTTTTCAAATAAAAATGTTGTCCAACCTCAATCACTTGTTTCGTTAACGTGTAATTCATTCCTGCTCCAACAACCATCCCGATTAATGGAACAAACTGTACAGTCTTTCGGCGTAGTATTGTAATGAGGAAGCTCTTTGCTAATTGAGGAGTAAATCGCTGTAACCATTCCTCTTGAATGATCGAATCGTCCCCTTCATAGAAAATCGCTTGTTGATGAGCAAGACTTTCCTCTAATAGCTTGTCCCATTCTGCCTTTTGATATTGTTTCGGTAATGTTGCCAAATGATAGAGCTTTAGCATAACGATCTGCTCCATTGGATGGCGACAATCATAGCCATATACAAATGCTAATTGCTGTAATGAACGCAATTGAATGGCCATCAGAGCAGGTAGATCAGCAGCAAGAAAGAAGAGACCACCTAAGCCTGTTATCCCTCCTTGACCTACCGACAAGAGCCTTTGTTTAGCCATAAGCTGATCAGCTAAGTAATTCGCTTGTTCAATTGAAAGTTGTCTTAATGCTTCCGCGCTTGAAATGGTAGGATGAAAGATCCTTGCATGCGTATAGACACGTTTCTTCGTGTCTTCAAATGAACGACTATGTAGCAAGCCTGCCTGAAGGTGAACAAGGCAATTATCTAATAAAGAAAGTACTTGTCGCTTTCTTTTCTGATTTAATGATTTTAGCCATTTTTCTTGCCACTGATTGTACAAAATTCCAAGATCTGATTGTTCTTTTTCAAAATAGCGTCTTTCCCATTGTTCAAGCTCATCCCAGTGATGTTCCAATGTCCATCTACTCCTTTTCTTTTTTAGTATACACACGTCTTTTAAACAGTGGAGAATACGTCCAGTCTTCAACTGATTGCTCCTTCAACATCGACATGTTATTTAATTGACTATTTAAATGTTTTAATGAAGAAAAGAAAATAGCTTCCTCTGTTTTAGGAGAAGCAGCACTTCCAAAACCTTGGCTCACTTCACCTAATTGACTTGCTATGCAATGCCTTACATGTGTGATATCTGAATGATCTAAGTCCAATCCGGCACTGTAGGCTGCCTGCGTGATCATGTCTAGGCTAACTGAAACATGACCGAAAAATTCACCTTCTGTTGATAGCTCTGGAGCTGTAGCATCTAAAAAGGATTTAGTCTTACCTATATCATGTAACAAACATGTCGTAATGACAACATCTTTATTTAAATTTGGATAGACCTGAAATAAATGCCAAGCACTCCTCGTTATTTCTACTACATGCTCAAGTAAGCCTGCATAATAGGCATGATGATACATTTTCGCAGCAGGCATCGTTGTAAAGCGTTCACGAAATGACTTCTGACCGAAGATGGTCTTAATCATTGTTCTAAGCACATCTGATTGTATTTCTTCCATATACAATCTCAATTCCTGCCACAATTCTTCTCGATCGACGCCATCTCGCGATAATAAGTCTGCAACCTTTACTTGATCTTCTTTCGTCACCAGACGCATTCGCTGAATTGATAATTGCTTCTGTCCGCGATACGAACCTACTGTCGCTTCTACCTTAACAACTGCATGCCGTTCAAATTGTTGAGCTTGTTCAGCAGTCAAATCCCAAAGAATAGCTTGTATTCGCTGAAGGTTCCGTTCCAATACGAAGGTTGCATAATCACTCCCATTTGCAGCATGCTTCACTTCTCTTTCACGAATATAAAAGAAATGAACAATAACCTCACCTTCATTCCAATTAGATATCATACTAACTCCCCCTTAAGTATGAATCAGCTTTTCCTTTCTATTGTATGTAAAAGTTTGCAAAGAAAGAAGGGGTTATATGAAGAGTATTCGTTAACTCTTCATATAACCCCTTATCGAACATGATTATTTTGCTAAACGAACCGTATCACGAGCAAGCATAACTTCTTCATTTGTTGGAATAATTAACACTTTAACCGGTGAGTGAGGATAATTCACAAACGCTTCTTGACCTCTCACTTGATTTAAAGCTGGGTCCCAATATACTCCCATAAACTCTAATCCTTTTAACACTTGCGCACGAATGACATCACTATTTTCACCAATTCCAGCTGTGAAAATAATCGCATCCACCCCACTCATTCGCGCAGCATACGAACCGATATATTTATGAATACGAGAAGTAAAAACATCTAAAGCTAATTGCGCACGAGCATTTCCTTCTTCCGCTTTATTCACAATATCACGTAAGTCGCTTGAAAAACCAGAAACTCCTAACAGCCCGCTTCGTTTGTTAAGTGTATCTAGCACTTGATTTGCATCTTGATTCGTTTTACCCATAATGTATGGAATAAGAGCAGGATCAATGTTCCCTGAACGAGTACCCATCGTTACTCCAGCAAGCGGAGTGAAGCCCATTGATGTATCGATCGACTTACCACCCTCAATCGCGGCAATACTCGCACCGTTTCCTAAGTGACAAGATAATAAACGTAGCTGTTCAATGGGTCTCCCTAACAACTCTGCTGCTCTATTAGAGACGTATTTATGAGAAGTTCCATGGAAGCCATATTTACGAATTCCATACTCTTTATAATATTCATATGGCAAGCTGTAAAGGTAAGAAGATTCAGGCATTGTTTGATGGAACGCCGTATCAAACACAGCAACCGCTGGCACATTTGGTAATACTTCTTTAAATGCTTTAATTCCGACAACATTGGCAGGATTGTGTAAGGGAGCAAGCTCAGAAACCTCTTCTATACCTTTTAAGACTTCATCTGTAATTAAAACGGAATCATTAAACTTCTCCCCTCCGTGGACGACACGGTGCCCAATACCATCAATCTCATTTAATGATTGTATAATTCCAAGTGACGTTAATTTATCTAATAGGATTTTGACCGCTTCAGCGTGATCAGGAATTTTTAATGTGTCTGATTGCTTCTCTTCATTTACTTCAATTGTAAATACTCCTTGGTCTAGCCCAATACGTTCAACTAACCCTTTTGTCACAACTTTTTCTTGTGGCATTGTTAACAGTTGGAATTTTAAAGAAGAACTCCCTGCATTAATTGCTAAGATGTTTGACATTCTTATAACCCGCTCCTTTGTAAATAGATCATCTTACATTTAAGCACCGAAACAAGCTTATTTCAAGTAAAAGTGTCGATTTCTCCCATATTCGAACAATTCAGAAATGAATACTCTTACAAAGAACATTCACATCGTTTTCATCATTCACTTACATCTACCTTGAGTAAACACTCCAGTACATTAGATTTTTTTACCTCTTAAAAAATAGCCTAACCTTTTTTTGAGGTCAGGCTTATGATTATAAGATTCCCAATTCGTCAGCAAACCATTTATTAATCCTCTGTATCATGTCTGCTAAGGCTTCCTTTTTCGAAAAAGATGGCAATTCGGCTAATAACGCTTGACTCGGTGATTTAGTTCCGTTTCCTTTCTTTTGAATTACGAAAATGCTTTTACCGAACTGTTCCGATGAAAACATCGATTGTGGTAATTGCAGCAAAGACAAAATGTGCGCATGCTTTTTTAAATACTCATGTAATGCCTTTGATTGCTCACTTTCAAATAAGAAGTTCGGCACTAAGAAAAGAAGAAATCCACCGTCTTTCACTTGGTTCAAGCCTTGTTCAATCATTAAATGATGGATATAAGAATGCCCTTCTCCCGCTTTTAGCTCATATTGACTGGCAACATCGTCTTTAGGATAATAACCAACAGGAAGATCCGTCACAACTAAATCGACTTTTGGGGTTGATAATCGTTCAACACTGTCTTGATGATATAGGTTGACTTCATGATGCTGTAAGTTTGCACCAATGTACGCTAATTTTAATAATGTCTCATCCACTTCAAAAGCTTGTGCACCCAAAGAGACTTTCGATTGATTCAAAAGCGTATACAATAAATTACCAGATCCTACAGCCAAATCAAGAACCGTAGCCTGCTGCTTTTCTCCAAGCAACTTTTGAAATAAATAATGGACAAATAAACTTACTGCCTCAGGTGTCATGGAATGATGTGGCTGCACCGCACCTTTCATCCCCTTCAATACAGCGAGCTGAAGCGCCTTCCTTACGTCCTCGCGTTCATACTCTAATTCAGCTACATTATTTAACAGCCGTTTTAATATTGCTTGATCATCATCTGATATCTGTTGTACAATTTGATGTTGAAATAAATTCTCTCCTGCTTCTGCTAACCCTTCTAAATAAGTGTTCAGGCCATTTTTCTCTAAATAAAGTGCACACTTGTCAAAGTAATCATATAATTGTTCTACTACCATAGCATTCATCCCTACGTCTTTTCATTTCTTTTCAACCTTGTTACAGTTATCCAACGAATAAATTTATTTATCGTCTCCTAAGCATTGAGAAAGAGGCTGGGCAAAAAGTGTTTTCCTAAATGGAAATCCGAACAAATACACAGGCGTGCAAATAAAACGTTACTGAAATACACTTTGCACATTGTTCAGATTCTCAGCTAAACACTTTCGTTATGTCCCAGCCTCTTCTTCTCTGCCAATCAATTCTTTTATTTTGCTGCTTTAGCAGCTTCAATTGCTGCTTCATAATCCGGATGGTTTGTTGCTTCAGAAACATACTCTGCATATACAACCGTATCAGATGAATCAATAACAAACACCGATCTTGCTAGCAATCGAAGTTCTTCAATCGCTACACCATAAGCTTGTCCAAAAGAAAGATCGCGATGATCAGATAACGTTTGTACATTTTCAATTCCTGCTGCTGCGCACCAACGTTTTTGTGCAAATGGAAGATCAACACTTACCGTTAATACGTTCACATTATCTAACGAAGCTGCTTCTTCATTAAAACGGCGAGTTTGTTGATCACATACACCCGTATCAATTGACGGAACGACACTAATCAATCTAACAGTTCCTTTAGAATCAGCTAATGATACTTCAGATAAATCATTTGCTAGCACCTTAAAATCTGGAGCCTTTTCCCCAACCTTTACTTCAGTGCCGAGCAGTGTAACTGGATTATTCTTAAACGTAATTTCTGCCATCATTCATCCTCCTCATAATTTATGTCACATCAATGCTATTGTACATGACCACCCTTAATATGGCAATTAATATGGACGACGAAGAGGTTTTTGAATGACGACACAGACAGAAAGCTACTTCAACTACTCAGAGTACACTGAAAAAGTACAAATCACGAGGTCACTGAAAAAGTCCTTTCTAGTAACTCAAGGAAGAGTAATGGCTCCGCTCGTTGCGCGCCTTGCTATGAGAAACCTCCTCATTGCAAGGCTTTCAAAATCGGGCAACGGCTACGCACATTACTTCAAAGCCACTGAAAAAGTTAAAACCAAACTTTTTCAGTGGCCTCCAAATCACCTTTTTCTGTACTTGATTTTTACTATCAATCGCTTCACTCGTTGCTTAAAAGGGCACCGAAAAAGTTAAAAACCAAACTTTTTCGGTGCCCTTGCTTCTCGGAGTAGCTTTTTACCTACATAGTTGTATTTGGGGGTGGGGGTGGCGGCGGGTTCCCTGCTACATACGGATTGCCTTTTTTCTGGTCAGATTGCCCAATCATCTCTTGAATTTTATCAACAACTTGTGGTGCAAAATCGAGAAGTTTTTCGTATAAATGAGTATTGCTATCAAGATGAACCATCTTCACACCTTTGCTATTCACAACAAGAAACGCAATTGGTGTAATGGACACCCCACCACCGCTTCCTCCTCCGAAAGGATGTTTATGTTCTTCATCATGATGATGATCAATGATAAACTCACTACCACCTGCTGCAAAACCAAATCCAACCTTCGACACAGGCATGATGACACTACCATCCGGAGTTTCAACAGGATCTCCTACGATCGTATTTACGTCTACCATTTCCTTTAGATTTTCCATTGCCGTTTTCATTAAACCTTGAATCGGATGATCTCCCAACGTAATACCTCCCTATTAAATATTTTCCTCAACCGACTGAGCTTTCTGATTAGACGGTTTTCTTCGCCAATGCTTAACTAACATTAGGCCTGCAAGGATAGCTTGCCCGAGACGAAACGAAATCATGCAGGAAAGCTTCGTATGAGAATAAAATATTTGATAACGTGGCTCTACTGTCATTTGAGGAGTATCCTCAAGTCGAGTATAATGTGAGACCATTCCAAAAATAACACTCTTCAAGGCCCATACAGCACCAGCTAGTTGAGCTGTATGGGCCGCATCTTGGATACCAAGTGCTGAGTGCCATTTCAACTGTTTGACACGCACCTTTTTTAAAAAGCGACGGACAATCTTATGCAAACCAACAACATGCTGCAAAAAATCACGAAATAGACGTAAGTCTTCAATAAGCTTTTTAGGCGTCAAAACATCTTTTTTCTCCTTCTGATTCATTGCAACCTTTTGCTTTTCTTCTACTTCTAAGGATAGTGTCTCCACATTGAATTTAATCACTGGAGCTGAAAATGAGTATACTTTCATCCACCATATATAGACAGTTACCTCAAGCTGATCATCATCCATTTCATGATAGTAGTGAATTTGAATCTTCAATTTCAATAAAAGTAGCAACACGAACAGAATGATACATCCCCCAAGTATATAAACCCAAACCACTAAGAACCCCCTTCTTTCCTCATGTTTCCATCTAGTTTCACCTTAATTAGCCATCAATAAACGTGACACATTGTCATGAACCGTTCCATGATTTAAACTAGAATCAACTAAACGATGAAGAAAGGACGATTTGATGCAGAAAATTTACCTTTTTTATAAGAAGACAAGTGAAATGGATACATACTCTAAGCTTTTTCGATCTAAAGCGAAAGAACGTAATATCCCCATTGTTGATCATCTAGAAGATGCTACATTTATCGCGAGTATTGGAGGAGACAACGCTTTCCTCCAAGCAGCACAAAAGACCAACTTTAGCCCGCAACATACGTATATCGGGATTACTCCTGATCCAACAACAGGCTTTTATACCGATTTCACGATGAATGATCTCGATCTCGCCTTTCAAATGATGACAAATGAACATCAATCCATTCGAAGCAATCCGATTTTACAAGTTATTATCAATGACGAAACTCCATTTTATTGCTTAAATGAATGTACAATCCGTTCTAATGTCATTAAAACCTTTGTCTTAGATGTCTATATTGATCAGTTTCATTTTGAAACCTTCCGTGGTGATGGAATGATTATATCAACCCCATCTGGAAGCACAGGATACAGTAAATCTGTTAGGGGGGCAATTATTGACCCTACTTTATCGTCGATCCAAGTAAGCGAGATCGCCTCACTCAATAACAACCATTATCGTACGTTGGGGACGTCGTTTGTACTTAATGCAGATCGTATACTCACTCTAAAAGTCATCCAAGATGGGAACGATCATCCGATTATTGGTGTTGACAACGAGGCATTAAGCATTCGTCACGCTAAAGAAGTCTCACTCTCACTCGCTGACCATCAAATTCACATTCTTCAAAAGGATAATTATCATTTTTGGCGCAACGTTCAGCAAAATTTTTTCTAAAAAAACACGGCAGCGAAGGCCACAGCAAAGGTCTAAAACGAATGATAACCGTTTTAGACCTTATCATCAAGAAGGCTCATGATGAACATACATGACTGTATTATCAACTACCGTCATCAAAACGGTCGTCGATAAGATTTCATCAGGAGCAATATGAAATAGATCCTGATCTAATACCGTGAAATCAGCGCTATACCCTTCAGCAATGAATCCTCGACTATGTTCTTTCCCGATAGCATAAGCACTGCCCTTCGTAAATAATTGGATCGCTTCAAAAGGTGATAATTTTTCATGTGGCAAATAGCCTTCATGCGTTTCACCACGATTTCGTCTAGTCACTGCTGCATGAATACCTAATAAAGGATCAATCGGTTCAATTGGTGCATCAGAGCCACCTGCACACGCTAATCCAGCATCGAGCAATGTTTTCCATGCAAATGAGTAAGCCATTCGATTCTGTCCAAGTCTCTCTATGACCCAAGGGAAATCTGAAATAACAAACCGTGGTTGTATATCTAACGCTACGGGTAATGATTGCATTCGCTCAATTAATGATTCGCTAGCAACTTGCACATGAATCAGTCGATCTCTACCTTGATTAAGTGGATATTGTTCGATTACATCTAATGCCATCTCCAATGCCCCATCGCCAATTGTATGGATCGCAACAGGTTGCGAACATTCTCTAGCTAATTGAACGATCTTTTTTAGTGAATGCTCTGAATGAATCGCAACACCAGAAGTCGACGGATCATCTGAATATGGCTTCTTTAAGAGAGCGGTGCGTCCACCTAGTGCTCCATCAGCAAATAATTTTACTGCACCTAACTCGATAAAAGGAGTCAGCTCTCCAAACGAATACTGCTTCTGCTTCATTTCATCTAGCGCCTCATGATGTACGAGTAAATGCGCGCGAAACTTCCTTCGATGCCCATCTATCACATTCATAAATTGGCTTAATGTTTTCTCAAAGCCACCATAGTAAGCTAAATCCTCTGTATGTCCTCCAACAATTCCTTTGCTTAACAAATCGTCTACCGCTAGCTCCAATGCTTGGCGAATATAAGCTTCACTTACTTCCGGTATGACATCCTTCACAAGCTCAGTTGCTGCATCTAACAAATACCCTGTCGGTTCCCCTTTATGATCTCGGACGATCACTCCTCCTTCAGGATCATTCGTTTCTAAATGTATCCCCGCTAATTCTAGCGCTCGACTATTCACTAGCGCTGCATGACGACAAATTCTTGTTATATAGAGAGGGTGATCAGGGCAAATCTCATCAAGCTCATCACGATGTAAAATATTGCGATCAACAAAATGATTCTCATTCCATCCTTCAGCTAATAGCCATTCTCCCTCATGTAATGTTGTAGCTTTATCTTTTAATAGCCGCTTTATTTCTTGAGCAGAGGTAACATTTGATAAATCCAAGCGGATCTTCGTTTCACCGTGTCCAATCATATGTAAGTGACTATCAACAAAACCTGGATAAACATAGCCGTTATTAACATCTTTCACTTCTTCCAACTCATCTTTAAATGCACGCTCTAGTTCACGTCTTGAACCTAACGCCACAACGATCCCGTTTTCTACAAAAACCGCTTCAATCGCTTGACCTTCTTCCTTCATTGTATAGAAAGTACCATTACACCATAACGTACCCACCTCAATCACTCCTCCTATTTTCTCTATATCGTGACAGAACCAATCAAAACTTGCAATTTAGAAGCGCTATACGAATAAATAGAGCTCTTTAAGATCGTACAAATCAGCTACTTCCTATATTCTTTATGAAAATAGATTTTTTCAGTGGTCACAATCTGAAAAGAGTCGCCCTCTAAGGAGAACATTCCTTAAAGCAGCGACTTCTTCAATCCATCATTTATTTAATTACCGTTGACCACCCATTTGTTGTTCCGCCATCTGAACAAGACGCTTAGTGATTTCACCACCTACAGAACCATTCGCACGTGAAGTTGCATCAGGTCCAAGTTGAACGCCAAATTCAGAAGCAATTTCAAACTTCATTTGATCTAGTGCTTGTTGTACACCAGGTACGACAAGTTGGTTTGAGCTGTTATTATTAGCCATGTCTCTCACCTCCTTTGTACTCATAGAATGAGTCTGAAGGATGAAAAACATGCACACTCATTGTTGGTAATTGTTGAGAGTAACAAATAGAATACAATCACTTAAAATAATAAATCCATTGTCTTTTGATCTCTCATTTTTTCACTTATGACTATTTTCTCCGTACGATTAACAGCGTCTGCAACATAGTGGTCTATATGGACATATTGCTCAAATTTATGTGCCTGATCACGTCTTGGCTTTGTTTTAGGATCATCCGATAAGAAGATCGTACAGCAATCCTCATATGGCAAAATGGAAATATCATAAGTACCAATCTTTTTTGCGATATCCATCACTTCTAATTTATCCATCGTAATGAGTGGGCGTAATACTGGCAAATTAGTCACTTCATTGATCGTATGAATACTATGCAACGTTTGACTTGCAACTTGACCTAAGCTCTCCCCTGTCGCAATTGCTAATATTTGTTCGTTATTGGCAATTTGTTCGCTAATACGTAGCATCACTCGACGCATAATGGTCATTTGGAAATTACTCGGTACTTCCGCTCTAATATGTTTTTGCACCTCTGTAAAAGGGACAAGATGAATGGTTATATCACCCCCAAATTTCGTTAACGTCCGAGCTAAATCCAATACTTTTTGCTTCGCTCTTTCGTTCGTATAAGGAGGACTATGAAAATGAACAGCCTCTAGCTTCGCTCCACGCTTCATCGTTAAGTATCCTGCAACAGGACTATCGATGCCACCAGATAGCATCATAAGCACCTTCCCACTCGTTCCAACTGGCAAACCACCAGCACCAGGGAATGAACCCGCTGTAATAAAAGTTGCTTGTTCCCGAACCTCCACATTAATATTTAAATCAGGGTTATGAACGTCTACCGTTAAATCTTCTGTTTGTGATAAGACAAAGCCACCAACTTTCTGATTCAATTCCTGAGAGGAGACAGGAAATGATTTATAAGCTCGTCTCGCAGAAATTTTAAACGTCTTTGTTGTTTCTTGATGCTCATGAAAGACATGAAGGGCTCCTTCTTGTATAGCATTCACATCATTTTCTACTTTCAACGCTAGACTAAAGGAATGAATACCAAAGATCGTCTTTAATTTTTCAATAACTGGTTCATGCTCCTGACCATTTAAATGAACAATAATACGGCCAAAAGTTCGTTTCACCTTAACATCTTCAAACGTTCCCATTACACTTCGAATATTTTGAACTAATTGTTTCTCAAAAGAGGAACGGTTCTTCCCTCTTAAAGCGAGTTCTCCAAAGCGAACCAAAATATGATTATATATCATGATTGAGCTACCTCCATAAGTTCAGGAATTAACTGTCGAAATTCCATTAAAAATCGATCTAATTCTTCTTTCGTCGTTTGAACAGAAAGACTTATTCGAATCGCACTTACTGTTCTCTCATTCGTTAAGCCCATTGACTTCAGCACATGACTAGGCTCACTTTCCTTCGAAGAGCATGCCGACTTCGTTGATACATAAATGTCTTTTTCAGCTAACGCTTGTACGACCACTTCTGGCTTAATTCGAGGTAGCGACACATTGATAATATGTGGTGCTCCTTCAAGTGGACTATTTAATATAACAGCTTCAATTTTTTTCAATTCATTAATAACATAGCCTCTAAGTGATTGAAGTCGTTTCAACTCACTGCATCTCTCCCCCATAAGTCGTAAAGCCTTGGCTAAGGCTACCGCTCCAGCTACATTTTCCGTTCCCGTTCGAACGTTAAATTCTTGATTTCCTCCATGCTGTAAAGGAGAAATATTCGTTCCTTTTCGCTTGTAGAGAAAGCCAGTTCCCTTTAAACCATGAATTTTGTGCGCTGAGCCTGTGCAAAGGTCAATATGTGCATCATTTAATGAGAGCGGGACTTTCGACAAGCCTTGAACGTGATCAACGTGAAACATCACATTTGGCCAAGCTATTAAACGTTTACCGATATCTTCAACTGGTTGAATGGCACCTATTTCATTATTAACATGGTGAATCGAGACGACAACTGTATCCGTACGAATGGCTGCCATGACAGACTCCACTGAAACAAATCCTCTTGAATCAAGATCAATATATGTAACCTCAAATCCTTCCGCCTCTAATGATTGACACGTTGCTAACACAGACGCATGCTCAGCTGCTGTCGTCACGATATGCTTCCCGCGATGTTTTCTTGCCTTTGCAGCGCCTTTAATCGCTAAATTATTTCCTTCAGTCCCACCCGATGTAAAGATGATCTCCTTCGATGAAACACTTAAATAAGTGGCTACTCGATTACGAGCCTCATTCAATAACCTTTCAGCTTCTACCCCTAACGTATGAAGAGAAGAAGGGTTTCCAAAGAAACCGAGAGATGCCTTCATATATGTTTCAACAACTGATGGATCTGGTCGAGTTGTTGCGCTATTATCTAAATAAATCATCATTTTCACCTCTTAAACCTGTCGACATTTCACTATGTTAGCATAGGTTTAGAAACTTAGACTAGTCTATTGTCCCCTTTTTATATATTGAAAACCCCGTACATCTATATTTTCCTTCATTCCTACCATGTAACGGACGAGGTCTTCGTACCCACGAAGCGCTACATACATCCTTTTCTTACTTCTCTTCTAAGAAGGAAAAGTTAATTTGCAGGGTACCTATCCATACTTATACCACAAAGAAAAAGATGCCTCACATAAGAGAATTGTGGGCACCTTTTCTTTATCCTTCTTAGGTATTAAGCGGAAATATGTTCTTCAACAATTGTGACAACATTAGGCTCAAACTCTTCTACAGCATGTACAGCACAATCAAGAGCCTCTTTATACTGAAATTGTCTAAACAATTGCTCAGCTTCAATTAATTGACTCTGAATATTGTCTGAGCGACTTCTAAATCGATTTCCATATTGGATCACTCGTTCACTTAACTGTGCTAAATAGACAAGATCATGCACTTCATTATGAGTCTCATCAATTAATTCATCGGCTTCCGATACGAGTTGATTCACGTTCTCTAGTTCAAGAGGAATTTGATCTAATAACGCAAATGATTCAAGAAGTTTCTGTTCAGCTAATTCTAATTTCTCAAGGTAAACAGTAGGTAACCCTGGAATATTGCTTCTCTGTATCAATCGTTTCGTATCAAAGAGCATGGCCCTTAAAGAAATCAAACGCTCTTTAGACTGGTTTTCTTCCTCTCTCATAGAGAACATCGTTTCTTTTTCTTCCATAATTTCGTTTAATGCTTGCTCGATATCCTGTAACCAATCCTGTATTAATTCTCTAATAGAAGTAAAGCTTTGCTTTTTGTTTTCAATTAAATCAATAATGACAACGAGCTGGCTCGATAAATCCTCAATTCGTTTTTGCATTTCTTTTTGCTGATTCAGTCGTTCAATTGAGATTAGGTAGCTTTCTTGAATCGCTATCGTTTCACTCAGAAGAGCTTCTACTTCTTTTTCACCTTTTTCAATGACTGTTTCCAAATCGGCCATTTTATTATAGACGATCGTCTTTGATTCCACTTCATATTCTAAAATTGAATATAGCTCTTCAAGCCTTTTTACTTCTTCCTTCACCGCTTCTTCAACTTCATTAAACTCCAATGTCACAACGCGTTCTCTTAACTCCTGTATTCGCTTTTCTATTTCTTCTAATTTTTTTGGAATGGCAAACGACTCCAATTGATAGCCGTCCTTTTTCATATCCTCGATTCCTTTTCGTATTTCTTTAATCTCTCCAGGCAATACGACGTCGACCTGTACAAGAAGCTTAGGAAACTCTGCCATAAGCTCCTCGAGAGTTTGCGTTAACTGCGCTGCGTCGGTTAAATGCTCACGCGCCTCTAAATAACTTCCATTTCCAGTTGCTTCTTCAAACGTCGTCAGCTCATCATTAATTCCCTGTAACCGTTCATGAAAGAGCGGATATGCTTCTGCCAGTGTCCCTTTTTTTTCAGAAAGGTTATGTTCTAACGTTTCGTATTTCTCTTGAATCGAAGCTATTTCTGTTCGATTTTGCTCCTCGCTCTCAATTAGCTTTTGAATATCGGCAAGCATCACCTTTAATTGCTCCTCGATTCCTGATAACCGATTTTCTGTCATCACTAATAATTGCTTAGCTTTATTATATCGATTTTTCGCAGCATATTCTTCAATATCGAACAGCTTCTCTTCAATATCAGGTAAGATGACGCCAACGATGTCATCCCACTCCATTCTCCACGTTTCAAACTTCTCCTCCGTCTCTCCAGCCATCGTCAATTTTTTTACTTTTCCGATTTCATCTGGGATCGACCGATGTAAAATATCATTTTTCCAACTCTCTAATTTATCAACTCGCTTATAAACTCGCTTTTTCATATAAGAGCTTCCTACAAACAATAATACCAAAATAATAAGAGCCAAATAAATTAAGTTCATACAAGACTCCTTCCATTACGACCAACGTCTAGTTTCTAAATTTATTTTTAATTTCCAAAAATATCATATGTAAATTTCAAAATGGAACCAGTTAAAGGTCTCCTCATTTTACTTCCATTATGATACCATGAAATTGCTAATTTTGTCCCATAATTTTAGACTCTATCTTTATGAGAGGTGAAAAGATAATGAATATACATGATGGACACGTCCATACGCCCTACTGCCCACATGGCACAAAAGATTCTCTAGTAGCCTATTGTGATGAAGCGATTCGACTCGGCCGTTCAGGCATAACATTTGCTGAGCATGCTCCACTACCCACATCTTTCATAGATCCTACCCCTGATCAGGATAGTGCTATGAAGCAATCTGAGCTACACACATATATAGACGAAATTCAGCAATTGAAAAAAGAGTACCGAAACCATTTAACCATTTATTTAGGTTTAGAAGTCGATTTTATTACTGGATTTGAAGCAGAGACGAAAGCTTTTTTAGAGGAGTATGGTCCGTATTTAGATGACAGCATTTTATCTGTACATTTTATACAAACCGGGGATCACTACGTATGTATGGATTACAGTCCAGATTCCTTTTCACTAGCCTGTGATCAGCTTGGCTCTATTGATGCCGTACACAGCCTTTATTATAAGACTGTGTATCAATCGGTTTCAGCTGAATTAGGAACGTACAAGCCACAACGGATTGGACATATGACATTAGTACAAAAATTTCATAAACGCTTCCGAACGAATACAACACACTTAAAACAGATTACAGCTATTTTAAATAAAATAAAGGCAAAGGGTTATATGCTTGATTACAATGGAGCTGGGGTTATCAAGCCGTTATGCAAAGAGCCTTACCCATATGCCACTGTGGTCCATCAAGCCAAACAAATGAATATTCCACTCGTTTATGGGTCAGATGCGCATCAAGTAAAGGAATTAAACAACGGCTATGACTCATTAGAATTTCATGAACAACTTCTGACATCAGTAAACTTGAATCAAGTCCGTTAAGCAGAAGAGTGAGATTCTATAGAAGAACATAACCAACGTTTAATGACTCTCTTAATGTGTTCCAAATAGCGATCGATAAAGTGTCGATCACTCGGATTCAATTGATACACTTCTTGGAAGTAATGAGGAGACATATAAGGCATTGTGATAAAAGAGCGAATTTGAATGACGATATACTGCACGGGTTGCTTTTGAAACTCTCCTCTTTTCATTCCAAGCTTCACTAGACGCTCTAATTGATACATTTCTTTTCGTAAATAAGTTGCCATAATTTCACGCACAAATGTCGAATCATGCGTCAATTCGCGATGTACCATCCTCGCAATGAAAAGGTTTTCCGTTTGATAAGCAAGCAATTGGCGAATTAATAAATGAAGTCGTTCTGCTACGGTCTCACATTCTCCTTCTAATGAACGATCAACAATTTCAATATACCCTTCGAAAAATGGAATACTCAATTGCTCAAACAACTCTTTCTTCCCACCAAAATGATAGGAAATTAATGCCCCATTCACATTTGCCCGAGCAGCTATTTCTCTAACCGTTGTTCCATTGAATCCATTCATATGGAATAACCAAGCAGCTGCCTCTACAATCTTTTCCTTTGCCATTCCTCTTTGCATGACTCTCACCTCATTGTAACCATCCTTCAGTTAGTTTCGCTCTTTCTTCGCTGAGTCCTTTATAATCTCTTCGACATCGTCCATTTTTCATTTGACAAATTTCTTGCAACCTTTTCCTGTTCTTGATATACTACATTTTTTAAAATGATGGAGGTTATGAGCATGTTTCAATCAATGACTTACAAAGGCACATTAAGTGAGCAATATAATCTAGTAACTAATCAATTGAAAGCGTTAATAGCAGGTGAACCTAATACAATTGCAAATTTAGCAAATGCAAGTTCATTGCTGAATCAATTTCTCCCTGACGTCAACTGGGTTGGCTTTTATCTTGTTGAGGGCGAAGGGCTTGTGTTAGGTCCTTTCCAAGGAATGCCAGCATGTGTACGCATTCCATCCGGTAAAGGAGTCTGTGGAACCTCCCTTGAAAAGAAGCAAACGATACGAGTAAGTAATGTTCATGATTTTCCAGGACACATTGCTTGTGATGCTGCATCACAATCTGAAATCGTCATTCCTCTTATTGTACATGGGCGCATTTTCGCTGTACTTGATATCGATAGTCCTCAGCTAAACCGTTTTACAGAAGAAGAGCAAATTCATCTAGAACAGTTTGTGAATGAATTAGCAAAAGGGATAGAACGTTCGAACTAGGAAAAAGGTAGAAATTAACCTAAACATTATTTGGAGCACCAATAAAGGTATGGCTCGATCGTTTAGCATCAAGCCATACCTTTACACGATTGACTATTCATCCGTTACAAATTTGTTCTTCCCCGTTTCCTTCGCTTCATATAATGATTGATCAGCCCGTTGAAAAAGTTGATTTAAATTTGAGGAATCACCAAACTCACCCCAATACGAAATTCCTATTGAGACTGTAACAGAAGGGTTCGATTCTTGCTTAATACGAACGAGCATCTTTTTAGCTAGTTGACGACCGTCTTCTAGGGTTATTTCTGGCAAATAGAGAGCAAGCTCCTCTCCTCCCCACCTTGCAGCAATACCTCGATCAGTCGTCATTTCTTTTAAAACATTGGCCACTTGAATAATAACCTGATCACCAACCTGATGACCATACGTATCATTAATATGTTTAAAGTCATCAATATCAATTAATAGAAAGGTCCCCTCCCGATCCTTCTCCATCGAGCTTTGAACTTGCTCATCTAAATAGTTTCGTGAGTAAAGCTCTGTTAAATGATCGGTTATAACAAGTCGCTCTAACTCTTCATGTAGCATCGAATTCGTCATCGCTAATGTCGAATGTCGAATCATAGATTGAAATAATTTAAAGTGTCCAAACGTAAAGTGGTAAGGTTCATGATGAAGAGCAATGACCATTCCTGTAAGCTTTTGGTTATGAATCATCGGTACAGCCAACAACGATTGAAACCGAGGGATCCTCCCAATATCGTATACCTCTAATTCACCAATATATATAGGCTCCTTCTCCACTTTCATCTTAGCAAACAAAGGTGACAACTGTGCACTGGTGAGCCGTTCATGAAATAAGCCGGTACTCCCTTCCAACATACGTACTTCATTGTCCTCTTGAAACAAAATAAAACCAACTTCTTCTGCACCAAAAGATTCAATAATTTGACTCGTCATATAATGAACGGTGTCAGTCAGACGTCGATGTTCATTTAGCTGATGTGTTGTTTCATTAATGAGTTGTAAATCTTGGATAAGGTGACGAGACTGTTGATACAGCTCTGCATTTTCTAACGCATTACCACCAGTATCTGCAAGCATTTGAATAAATTCAACCTCCCCTTTCGGAAGTTGGTAGGTATGCGGAGCTTTAATTTCCATCACTCCATATACACCTTGCTTTCCTCGGAGTGGGACAAATAACGTTAACTTGTCTTTTCGTTTGACAATTTGGATTTCACCAGTCACATAAGCATGCTCTACTACTTTACTTCCTACTTCATTTCCATAAAGCAGCGGCTTAATTGGTATCCCATCCTTCCCTTTCCATTCTTGAGAAAGTAATAAATATACGAAGTAACCAGGAAATGCCTCGTGTATGGCTTCCACGATCTCATGTAACACGTCTTCACTCTTCATCGTGGAATGAAATTTCTTCATAACTTGTAATAAAATTTCACGACGCTTGCTTTTATGCTTTTTTCGTTCATATACATATGATTTTTGTAGTAAAGGAATAAATGGCTCAAACCAATGTTTATAATCGTCAAGACTCATATTAGTATTTTCCACTACAAATGGAAAAAAGAATACTAGAATTAATTCTCCATTCAAGTAAACCGGATACATAATATAGGACTTATCAGAGGAAGCAAATAAAGCTTCTCCGTGAATGAAGCAACATGATTCATGATTCGTTTGCTGAATCGCTGTTCCAAATTCGCTCAATTCGATAATTGAAGGGATTGTCACATTAGACGTTAAGGCATACAGGTGATCATCTTGACGCTCATACACTAAAATAGAACGATTACAAGTCCTCTCATAATAGGACGAAAAAGTATCGACTAATGAATGCAATTCGATGTCAAAAGCGGAGTCATTCAATAGATCCATAACAGAAAAGGGCGTAAACAGCTTCTTTGGCTCTTGATAATAAAACAACATCGCTAACCCTTTTATGAAAGAATTTAGATCTAAACCGTTTGATGAATTCAGTGGCGTCACCATTCCTAAATACAGATCATCACTAGAATTTGCAGTAAGTCTATTTGGCAACTTAACCATGTTCTTTTGAAAATAATCATTACATTCGTACAGCCTCTGATGAGGATTAGCTTCTACTAATGACCTGGCGAACCGTAATTCTGTTTCAGACATGTCTCCTGCTTTTTCTAAAAGCAAGAAGGTTAGATTCTTTTCAGTTAAAAAAAATAATGCAGGCCAACCGACTTCAGTTTGTTCTTGATAAACGGTAGCAATTCCCTTTAACCGTTGCTCGTATTTCTTCAATAGATTGTTATCAACAATTACATTCGCCACTTTTTTCATCACCACACAGCCTTCATCCCTTGTAGTAAATTCGACTTATCCTAGTGAACAAAAAACGTCAAAAATTAACTGAAACTACTTACAAAACAACCAAATATTAGAATAGATATAAATAAAAAAAGAATATATAGGACTTTATACATTCCTATTATAAAACAATTATCGTACGAAAACTATCCTATTTGTATATAATTTTTTCATATTTCAAAAAATATTTACGTTGATGGCAATCAAGGATAAACATTGACATACAAGTATAAAATGAATATAATGTACTTTGTGTGAAATAAGACAGCCAGCGTAAGCATGCTTTGTTTTCATTTTGTTCCTCACAGCGGCTGATACGGTTGAGGTGCATTGCGTAACTTCTAGCTGTCGAAGTGAAGATGCATGAAGACAAAATGAACAAGGGATGAGATTACGAATACGGTTGTTATTTTGCAACATCAAAATAACAAGGAGGAGTCACATTATGGCTCGTTATACAGGTCCATCTTGGAAATTATCACGTCGTTTAGGAATCTCTTTAAGCGGCACAGGAAAAGAATTATCAAAGCGTCCGTATGCTCCAGGGCAACACGGTCCAAACCAACGTAAGAAGCTTTCTGAATATGGGTTACAGCTTCAAGAAAAGCAAAAGCTTCGTCATATGTATGGAATGAATGAGCGTCAATTCCGTAACACTTTTGATACTGCTGCTAAAATGACAGGAATTCACGGTGAGAACTTCATGATTCTTCTTGAGTCTCGCTTAGACAACTTAGTGTACCGTATGGGTCTTGCTCGTACTCGTCGTGCAGCTCGCCAATTAGTTAATCACGGTCACATTACAGTTGACGGAAACCGCGTAGATATCCCATCATACCGAGTTAAGCCAGGTCAAGAAATTGCTGTACGTGAAAAATCACGCAACCTAAACGTTCTTAAGGAATCACTTGAAGCAACGGACTTCGTTCCAGCTTACGTAACATTTGATGCTGAAGCATTACAAGGTTCGTACACTCGTTATCCAGAGCGTTCTGAGCTTCCTGCTGAAATTACCGAAGCTCTTATCGTTGAGTTCTATTCACGTTAAGGAGTATGACTTGAATAAAGGATACAGAAAAGCCTTAGAATCGTTGTTATATCAACGATTCAAGGCTTCTTCTTTTTTTTTACGGACTTTGCAATGAAATACATAGAAATGCACGTATTTCCGGTTGATTTTTCGGTTCAAAAAACAAATTGCGTGGGCAGACGTATGTGAAGGGAAAAATCTTCAACAATTTCCACCAACACAAAAATACATTCTTTTATTACATATGAGGACTATCCAAAAATGAATTCTCTTATTTGTCTTCTTTCTGTTGTTATGACCTGGATGACAAGGTTATTTCTTCTCCCACCAATATTTTACTCATACGTAGTTAGCGTAGCTTAGAAAAGGTAAAAGGCACCTGTCGTTTGACAGATGCCTGTATCTTTTAAAGTCCTATTTCATCTACCGCATTAGTAGCCTGTTCATTACTAAAGCCTTCATACTCTAATTGTTCAATTAATCCTACTCTCGAAAAGCTTGTGTAGTCTAAATAATCTTGAGCCATTATGATTGCTTGTTCTTGCCAATCAACATTAATATTGTTTACTGCGTAAGTTGCATCATCATTATCAAAGCCTTCATATTCTAATTGTCCTATTAGTCCACTCTTAGAAAAAGCTGTATATGCTAAATAGTCTTCAGCCATAGAAACAGCATTTTGTTGTGCTAATGTTTGTTCTGGTTCTGATACTTCAACAGGTTCATTTTCTTTTTGGTCCGTAGAAGCGATGTCTTCATTCTCGTCGTCAGTATCTTTCACTAGTGTTTCTTCCAACTCAACTCTTTTCATATCACCTGTTTCAGAAACGCTATCACCCTCTATGTTTTCTCCCATTTCACCAAATACCTCTATAATTTCATCAGGTTGATGAACGGACGTTCCAAGAATGGTCTGAAAAGCCACCCAAACTACAATTTCACCATCAGGCCAATCACCAATAGAAACTTCTTCTTTATAATTGCCGTCCTTAACTTCAATACTTCCCTCTACAATATGGTCAAAATCTTCATCGTGCCAAATTTCATATGCAATTAATGTCCTGTCTGGTAGATTGGTTTCACCCTGAAAACCTAATACATCATCATTCAATTCAGCATTTAATGTTAGTTCAACTACTGTCGAAGTCTCTTCTTCATTACTTGCTTCCACTAAGTCTTCTTGATCTACTGGCTCTGCAGTTTCTTCTATTGGTAAAGTTACAAGTATAAAAAACAAAAGTGCAACAACAGAAATTATAAGGTTCGGAATCACCTTATAGTGTTTATTGATAAATAATAGAATAATACCCACTGGAGCAAACAAAATTAACATGACAATAGTAAACCATTTCTTGTTATAAAACTTTTTCTTTTTTTCTTTCATGACCTAACCCCCACATCTTACTATGTCTATTATCCTAGAGGTGGTTAAATCATGCAATACAAAAGTTGTCATTCTTTACTTCTATTTCATCTTATTATTCTATTTCTGACATATCCATGCTCCTGCAATTTAGTGACCAAAGTTATTTTACAAGTTCATTCAAAAAATTTACCGGACTTACACCAAGTCAATACCATAAAAAACCACAAAATTAAAGAGTAGTAATATGACGGTAGTGGTCTTTCTTAACAGCAAATTGAGAAGCACAGTGCAATCCTGCTCACAGACAACCCTTGCAAATGTTAAAAAGGCTCATACGGATTCCATTACAACTTAAATGAAGGTCACTGAAAAAGTCTCATCAACTTTTTCAGTGACCTTATCAAGCTCTAGTCTTTTCAGCGGCAAAACACACCCTGCATCAATCATAAGTCACCCGTGGAAGGTGAGGACACGACCAGAACAGGAGGCTCATTCTCATTTTTATTGATCTTCTACGTTCAAAAAGATACTCTTCGCTTTTCCTCCACCTCTTCATCAGTAAAGACATTATGATACAAATAAGCTAATTAATCTACTCCAAAACCCTTCCTCCTGCTGCTCTTCTTCTTCAACTAGTTCCTCTTCTTCTAAAGAAATAGCCGCTGTTTGCATGATAAATTGGACAGAGTCGACATGTTCATTTTGTTCTGAGACGAAAGAGACAACGTCTAAGTCTGATTTGTCATATCCGGCAATCATTTCATTGATTTCATCTTCCATTTGTTCAGGGAGGTCACTTGTCGCTTCATGTAGCTCTTCTGTTCCCTCTTCAAGCTCACGAACCCCACTTTCAAACTCTGCTGTTCCGTCAGCTAGCTCACCTATCCCTTCATGCAGATCACTGTAGGAATGAGCAAGCTCGCCAATTCCATCCATATAGCTTACGAGTCCATTATGGAACTCGCCATACTGACTTGCCATTTCATCAAGTCCCGTCACTAATTCATCTAATGCTTCCAATTGCTCAAAATCGGAGAGTGAGCTAGACAGCCCATTTGAAATAGTGGTCAACGCGACAGCCATCTCCGTTAATGAACTAGACATCAATGGAAGGTTGTCGTCCACTGCACGTAATCCTTCGTTAACAGCATTGTATGTGCCTTTAACCGTTAATGAAGCAGAATAGCTTTCAACTAACTTATTCACAACCCCCACATCGGCTCCGCTCGCATAGAGCTTAGCAATATCATCCTCGGAAATAGCATGATCCGGTATCTCACTAATCGCTTCATCTAAAGTCGCCAGAATCCGTTGATAATTATCATGTAATTGCGTCAATCCTTCTGCACCTTCATCTAATCCTTTTCCAATTTGCTTTAATCCTTCAGATAGCTCAGTCAATCCATCTAAATCGCTATCGAAGGAAGGGTTATTTAGTGCACGACTTATTTGTTGAAGCGACGAATGAATCGTCACTGATGCCTCTAGCAAATCATCAGATGCTTCTGACACTTCATTTATACCACCATGAAATTGAGAAGAACCTTCTTCTAAGCTAGTTGTCCCTTCATGTAGCTCACTTGCACCAGTTCTTAGGTCAGCGACACCATTATTTAATTCTTCAATCGCATCCGTCAATGTTCTCATTTCATCTGTTAGTTCATTATCGGGAACATCGATCGCCATCGATGGTGGAATCGCAGCTATTTCAATGCCATCCATTTCAAAATCGATCACATCCGCTGCCACCGTTAAATCAGCATCTTGCTCTGGCATAACCGTAAACGTTAATTGCTGATTCTTCCCAGCATTCGCTACTGTTGCTCCTTCCGCTTCAGTGACCTTTGCTAAGTCAGAGTCAAACGTAATGGTTATTTGCAACAAATAATTTTCATAAAAAAGCGAATCAACCTGTTCATTCGCTGATGTTTCAATTTCAATACTTAGCTCTCCCTCTACCCCTGCAAGCTGATCAGCTGTAACAGATTCCCCATTTAACCAATAAGAAACTGTCACATTCCATGGTAGTGGTTTATCTTGTAGATACCCTTGATAATAAAAGGCACCTTCGTCTGCTGTGAATTCAACCTTATCAGCATCAAAGGAAAGGTCTGCTAGGTCAGTTAAATTCTTGACACGTTCATAAGTCCCGTAATCATAAATGATCCCACCCTCTACCACATCAAAAATATTAACCACATACATATTCTCCAGCATACCTGTAGCATTTAAATTGGCATAAATAACCTCGTCTTTTCCATTACTCACGCCAGCTTCACTATCATGGTCACTAGTAGAAGGGGCAGATTGTTCTTCCTCGCCTATATTTGCATAGCCAAGGAAAGGAAACAACATCAGTATAGCTACTAACAAAATCGCTACCCATCGCTTTCGTCTCATTATTCATTCTCCTTCATAAAATTTGCTCTCCACGTTGTTTTATCTATGAGCTTATCAAATATGACTAAAACAGCCGGTAAAAAGAACACAACTAGTAGAAACGCTAATAAAGCTCCACGCCCTAGTAACAATCCAATTGAACCAACGATCGGATTAGAAGACGTCATCCATAAAATAAACCCAACACTTGATAAAATCGCTGCTGAAATGGAAATCGAGAACGTTTTTTCATTTAATGTTTTCTTAATAGCTTCCAGAGCTGAATGCTGTTTGCGATTCTCTTTGTAACCTTCTGTTAACAAAATCGCATAATCAACTGTAGCAGCTAATTGAACGGTACTAACAATTAGATAGCCTAAATAATCTAATGTCATATTCGAAAAATAAGGGACAGACAAGTTAATCCAAACGGCTGCTTGAATCGTTAAGATCAGGACAACCGGAAATGAAATCGATCGGAATGTAACGAGCAACACAGTAGCAATCGCCAATACCGTCAAGAGATTAACTATCATGTTATCTTTTGAGGTGATCTGTTTCATATCATATAACGTCACACTTTCCCCCAAAACAAGTACATCCTCACCGTAATACTGTTCTGCCTTCTCTTGTACTTCTTCTACTATTGAAAAGGCAAGATCACCTTCCGCAGCCGTTTCTTTATTAATAATCATTCGACTATAATTTTCTGAAAAGAATTCATCAGTTATCGATTCATCCAAATATTCTGGTGGAATAACTGAGCTAACAGCTTCAGAATAAGAGATGACACTTTTGATTTCATGTATCTCATCTAACTCTTGAATGAGCTCCACTTCTCTTACCAGCTCGTGACTTGGAACGAGCAAGACCATCTGTGTTAATTCACCAAATGCTTCTTTTATTTCACGTGAATCATTTCCTGCTCTAGTCGATTCAGGCTGTTCCCCTAATCCATATGTGAAAACCGTATTATTTTGTGCTAAAAATGCCGGGACCATTATTAGAAGAACAAGAATAAGAACCGGAAATCGTGCTTTCATAACACCTGATCCAATATTGCGAAATGGACGAATTAAAGGCTTATGCTGTGTGCGATCAATCCACTTATAGAAACATAAAGTGAGAGCTGGTAAAAACACCATCACACTAATGAAGCTAAGCGCAATTCCTTTCACCAAATTAAAGCCAAGATCAGCTCCAATTTCAAAGCTCATAAATGTTAAAGCGATAAAACCAAAGAAGGTCGTTGCCGCACTCGCCGAAATAGCTGGAAACGCCTTTTTGATCGCGAGCTTCATCGCTTCTACTGGTTCGTAGTTGCGTTCACGATAATCAGAGAATCGATGGAGCAGAAAGATCGCATAATCTAATGAAACAGCAAGCTGTAAGATTGGACTAACAGATTGTGTAATAAATGAAACCTCTCCGATGAATAGATTCGTACCTAAATTAATCAAAACAGATACGCCAATAGCCGTAAGAAAGAAGACAGGCTCTATCCATGAATTCGTTGAAACGACGAGGATCAGAATAATAATAGGGACTAATAATAGTGCTGCGTATAACGATTCAGATCCTGCCATTTGCTGAGAAACAGCTGTGTCTACCGCTTCCCCTTCCATCGCATTCTCTTCTCCGATTAATTCGTAAATCTCGTTCGTAATTCTTACCTCTTCTCCTTCTTGAATACGAAGGGTCATAAGAGCACGTTCGTTCAAATAATAAGATTCAACGACATCCTCATCGATGATTTCAATCGGTATTTTCAAATCAATGACATCATCTAACCACATAACATCTGAAACTCCGTTGATTTCTTCTAAATGATCTTTATATACTAATGCTTCTTGAATCGTTACGTCATTTATTAACACACGGGCATTCGGTACTGCTCCATCAAACTCTTCATTCATTATGTCTATTGCCGTTGTTGATGGTGCATCTTCAGGTAAGTAATCAGCCATATTGTAATTGACAGCTACAAAAAATTGCGCAATCGCACAAATGAGCGTAATGATAAGAAAACTCGTAACGATTCGTTTTCGATATGTAATAATCAGGTCTGCTATTCGATCCAAGCTGATTCCCCCTTGATTTAACCTCACCACCAAATTATAATAACACTGTGTTGATTAATCAACATACAGTTTATTAAAAGACGTTCAATATCCAACATGTAAGCATTTACTTGTTGTGCATAAAGAAAGAGGAGATAAAAAATGAGTGAAAAGCTTGATCGCAGAAAGCAATACACACGTATGGTATTAAAGAATAGTCTCATTGAATTATTACAAGACAAGCCAATCAACATGATTTCTGTGAAAGAAATTTGTCAGATGGCAGACATAAACCGTTCTACCTTCTATGCTCACTACACAGATCTTTATGACCTCCTTAAGCAATTAGAAGAAGAGATTATTCAAGATATTAAGGGAACATTAACAAGTTACACATATACAAAAGAAGAAGATTCATTAGCGGTTACAATCAAACTGTTAGAATATATCGCTGAGCATAGTAATAGCTGCCAAACGTTATTCAGTGAACACGGTAGTCCCTCGTTTCAAAATGAAGTCATACATATTGCTCAAGACTGTGCAATTGATCAATGGGTAACATATAATAACATCCCCTCTCACATTGCAGAATATATTAGTTTGTTCATGGTCAATGGAAGTATTAGAGTTATCCAGCAATGGCTGAAAAATGGGATGGACCAACCACCGAAGGAGATGGCAGAAATGATTCATGAATTTTCGGAAAGAGGAATCTCAGCATTTACGTAAGAAAGATCGCGGTAGTAGGGCACTGAAAAAGGTTGGTTTTATACTTTTCAACGCCCTTTGACCAATGAGCGAACCGTTATTTTTTTAAAAAAGCTTGATATGATTCGATTTTTCCTATTAGGCTAGCAAAAGTGAAGCCATTGCGATCAAATCAAAGCCACTAAATAAACGGCTTTTTCAGTGGATACCGCGGAATCGATCTTTTCTCCATTGAGTTGTGCTGAGCCTACTGCACTGAATACGCCTCTCCAATGAATTCACTTTCATCCATTTTGATGGAACCTCATTCCGCTATTCGAACCATTAAGAGCTTTTTTACGGTCCGTCCGGAACCTCATTCCGCTATATAACCATTTGCGCTTCGCTTTGCTGTTATTTTGGCGTATTAGCGGAATGACGTTCCACTTCGAACTCAAATCGGCTTATTTTATCCACTTTACGGAATGAGGTTCCGATTAGCATAAGAAAAACACGATACCGATCTTTTCTTAATACATTGTGCGAAGCCAACCTTAGATCTTGCCAATATTCTCTAAGTTTTCCCTGCAATTCCTTCCACGAATGTTATAATGCTTATTCTGTATAAAAACGCTTGAAGGATATAGATTCCTTCAAGCGCTTGTTCTCTCATTACTTTATGATTTTAACAAACTTCCTCTTCCCAACTTGAATGACAAGTCCGTCCTCAAGCTCTACTTGTAGCTGGACATCGCTAACCTTTTCCTCGTTAATCTTCACACCACCATTTTGAATCATTCGTCTAGCTTCACCTTTAGATGGCATCATCTTCAGTACAACTAATAACTCAACAATCCAAATCGGGGATTCGCCTTCCCACTTCACTTCTGGAATATCAGTCGGCAATGAACGCTTTTGGAAGACCGTTTGGAAGTACTCCTTTGCTTGCTGTGCAGCTTCGTTGCCATGATACATTTCAACAAGCTTAGCCCCAAGGTTCATCTTTGCATCTCGTGGATGAGTAGAACCGTTCTCTAACCCTTTTTCTAATGATTCAATTTCTTCCATAGGAAGATCAGTCGCAAGCTTGTAGTACTTAACCATTAGTTCATCTGGAATGGACATCGACTTTCCAAACATTTCATTCGGACTTTCATCAATTCCAATATAATTTCCTAATGACTTGGACATTTTCCGTTCACCATCTAATCCTTCAATTAATGGCAACGTAAGAGCCACTTGCTTTTCTTTTCCGTATGCATCCTGTAAATGCCGCCCCATTAATAGGTTAAACTTCTGGTCTGTTCCCCCTACCTCTATATCTGACTCTAACGCTACCGAATCATACCCTTGCATGAGGGGGTAGAAAAATTCGTGTACGGAAATGGCTTGACCTGACTTATACCGTTTTTCAAAATCATCTCGTTCAAGCATTCTTGCTACCGTCATATTACCTGCTAATCGAACAACATCCTCAAAAGTGAGTGGCTTTAGCCATTCAGAATTGTAGTAAAGCTTAGCCTTATCCATATCTAAAATTTTACCGTACTGTTCCACATATGTTTCGGCATTTCTCTTCACTTCTTCATCTGTTAATTGCTTTCTCGTTTCTGACTTCCCCGTTGGGTCACCGATTCGCCCAGTGAAATCGCCAATTAACATTTGAATCTCATGACCGAGTTCTTGAAACTGACGTAATTTATGTAAAACGACAGTGTGCCCAATATGGACATCTGGTGCAGATGGATCCATACCGAGCTTAATTTTCAACGGTTTACCTGTTGTAACCGACTTTTCAATTTTTTTGCGAAAATCTTCTTCTGGAACAATCTCAACAACTCCACGCTGTAAATAAGCTAATTGTCGCTCTACTTCAGTCTTCTGTTCTGCAGTCAATATAACTTCCTTTTCCATGTAATCAGCTCCTTTAAATATTTTGACACAAAAAAAAGATCCCAACCCCTTAAAAAGGGACGAGATCCTCGCGTTACCACCCTTGTTGCTACACTTTTGCCAATGTATAGCCACTTCATTTTCATAACGGCAAAAACCGTTCTTTGTTCACAAAGAAAGCTCCAGGCTGTAATTCATCCAAGACTTTTGTACTGATTCCCACCAACCATCAGCTCTCTATCTCCAGGGAAGTTTGGATTACTAAGACCGTTCAACGCTATCATCACTATTTATTTGAATGATCCATTTTTATCATATTCTTCACATGTATGTCAAGATGAATGAGACAAAATCAAACATTTCATATCGTCACTCGACGGCTTGTGCTATAATATATCATGAATTTAGGAGGTAAACAAACATGGAAAAGGAAAACTCGACTTTCTTAGAAAAGATAAGAGGTTTCTCCAAGGTCCTACATCAAAGAACGTTATTTCGAACAATCGGAATTACGTATCAAGTCTTTTGGAATTTATTTCTTATTTTTCTTGTCTTAATATGCATGATGATCTTTTTTGCTGGTGGAGCTGCTGCTGGTTATTTCGTCTCACTTGTAAAAGACGAACCTCTTCTATCTGAAGATGAAATGCGAACAGCCGTCTATGACTATGACGAAACGAGTCAAGTTTTCTTTGCTAACGATGTCTATTTAGGTGAATTACCTTCAGATATTGAAAGACATGAGGTTAGCTTAGAAGATGTTTCTGAACATGTCATTCAAGCTATTATCGCAACAGAAGATGAATACTTCTATGAACACGAAGGCATCGTCCCAAAAGCGATCATGCGTGCGATGTTTCAAGAAGTCGCCAACTCCTCCCTACAAACAGGAGGAAGTACGCTTACACAGCAATTAATCAAAAATCAAATATTAACGAATGAAGTATCCTTTGACCGTAAAGCATCCGAAATTTTATTTGCTATGCGCTTGGAGACTTACTTGGAGAAGGACGAAATTTTAGAAGCCTATTTAAATATCGTTCCGTTTGGTCGTAACGCTTCTGGTCGACAAATCGCAGGTATTCAAGCAGCAGCTCAAGGTATTTTTGGTGTCGATGCTTCGGAATTATCAATTCCTCAAGCTGCATATATTGCTGGTTTACCACAAAGTCCGTTTGGCTATACACCGTTTCGCAATGATGGGTCGATAAAGGATAGCATTGATCCTAGTATAAACAGAATGAGTACGGTCCTGTCTAGAATGTACGAAGCTGGATATATTACGGAAGAAGAACGTGCTGAAGCATTAGCATATGATTTAGAAGAGAACTTCGCTGATTTTACACCTTCACCTATTGAAGAGTACCCTTACTTGACGTATGAAGTACTCCGAAGAGCGATTGATGTTTTATCCAAGCAGCAGATGGAAGAAGATGGCGTTGATCTATCAGAATTAGATCAGGAAGAACAGCTTGAAATGAGACAGCGTTATCAAGAAATGGTGTCGCGGGACCTTCGAGGAAATGGTTACCGCATTCATACAACCGTTGACAAAGATATTTATTTATCGATGCAAGAATCGATTCAAGATGATCATCTATTTGGTCCAAATAAAGAAGGTAAGCCTGAGCAAGTCGGGGCTGTCTTACTTGAAAACAGTACAGGAGCGATAAAAGGGTTTGTCGGTGGTCGTACAGAAGGTAGTGACGATCATTATAACCGTGCAACACAAGCATATAGACCGAACGCCTCTACAATGAAACCATTAGTGGCGTATGCACCGGCTCTTGAAATTGGTGCTGTTCAACCAGGAATTGTGATTCCTGACACGATTGATCACTACCCAAGTGGGAAGGAAATAACTAACTTTGACAACCAGCATTTAGGTCTCCTTTCAGTAAGAGAATCAGTAGCACGATCACGAAACGTACCAGCCGTTCGAGCTTATCGAATGGTGCCGTTTGAACAAAAGCGACAAACGTTACTTGACTTAGGATTCGTCTTACCATCAGATGCGCCTTATGAATCATCTCCACTTGGTACAAACGATGTAACCGTAGAGCAAAATACAAATGCCTACGCCACGTTTGCAAATGGAGGAACGTATGTGGAGTCTTATATGATCGAACGAATTGAAACCGCTGATGGTGAGTTGATCTATGAACATGAAACGGAAACAAGAGACGTCTTCACACCGCAGACTTCTTATCTTATGATCGATATGATGAGAGATGTATTACGCGGAGTTGGAACGGCATCGTCGTTACCAAGCCGACTATCGTTTTCAGCAGATTGGGCTGGGAAGACAGGTACTTCTGGTGAGAACCGAGATTCATGGTTTGTAGCATCTAACCCTAATGTCACGATGAGTGTTTGGATTGGTTATGATGACCAACGTCATGTTATTGAAGGGCGTACCGGTCCAAAAACACAACAAATTTGGGCAAATTTAGCTAATGCAGCTTATTCAGTTGACCCTGATTTACTAGCGCCTAGCAACCGGTTTGAAGCGCCAAGTGGTATTGTGAGTCGTTCCATTTGTAGCTTAACAGGTATGCTTCCTTCTACAGCATGCCAAGAAGCAGGATATGTGACGACAGATTTATTCAACTCGAAATTTCTCCCTTCTGAAGAAGATGGTAGCCTTGAAAGCACACGTTATGTCACCATTAGCGGCAAAAATTATATCGCATTAGATTCAACACCATCAGAATTTACAGAAGAAGGAATAAAACTTTCTGAAAGCTTTTGGGATATTGACAATATCGGACAATATTTACCTGACTCTATGAGAAATATTGTACGAGATGATGAGGCACCAAATAACGGGCGTGTTCCTCGAGATGTAGAAAACGTACGAATTAACGGTGACGAGTTACGATGGTCTGTTCACTCAGATAATGACATTATCGGCTACCGTGTATACCGTGCAGCAAACGGAACAACAGACTTTGAAGCTATAGCCAATGTAGTGGGGAATGAAACAACCTCTTATTCAATTAGCGGAAATTCAAATTCCTACTATGTTACAGCGATTGATACAGCTGGACGCGAGTCAGCACGTTCATCAATTGCTGAAGGCGAAGACTATGTTCCAGAAATCATTGAAGAGGAAGAAGACGAGGAAGAGGAGCAGGAGGAGGAAGAGAGCAACAACTCCTCTAATGAACGGCAAAATGGAAATGCTAACGCCAATAGCAACAACAATTCCAATAACGGAAACAGAGGAAACAATAATCGAAATGACAATGATGAAGATGAAGATGAAGATTAAACCTTTTGACATTCGCATTCGAAATTACCTCGTTTAAAAGTAAAGAGGCTGGGACATAACTAAAGTGTCTATCTGGAAACCCGAACAAAAGATGAACGTAGCGGATGAAATATACGTAGACTCCTGCGGGATGAAAAGCCAAGGGTGAGACCCCGCAGTGCGAAGCACGAGGAGGCTCACCGGCTTCCCGCGGAAAGCGAAGTATATTTCAGGAGCGGTTTACGTCCACCATCTATCATTGTTCGGCTTTTCTTTTAGTTAAACCACTTTTGTCCCAGCCTCTTTTGCTAGAGATTTGCCACAATCTAGCGCTTCGAACCCACTCCCTGGTAGGGGATTTATTTAGTGGAGAAATAGATATCTATACATTCCCTAATCAGAAACGACTTGAATTTCAAAATCATTAAGTCCGTACTGATCGAACAGATTTCCGAAGAAGCTTCAATCTATGAATGCGAAGGTTGTTCAGGGTGCCCATTCCGTTCATCATGTACAAAAGTAAAAGAAGGCACCCACCGAAAACGAAAGCTTCGCGTTAATGGCAGTGAATATAAAACACTGCCAACAACTAAGAGAATAGAAGAATTACACGTAAAATAGGAAAAGGTGAATTTGAGCTACTTTGATTCACCTTTTCCACTATTAGACGCTAGTTATGTCCTACCTCTTTTCGTCATTGTGATTAATCTTCCATTGTCGATAAATCACCGGTTGGCAAGTCTAGTTCCCATGCTTTTAAAACACGTCGCATGATTTTACCACTTCTCGTCTTCGGTAATTTTGCTCTGAATTCAATTTCACGAGGTGCAGCATGGGCTGCTAATCCTTTCTTCACGAATAAACGGATTTCTTCCTCCAGCTCCGCTGTTACCTCATACCCATCACGTAAAGCAATAAATGCCTTAATGATTTCTCCTCTAACGGGATCCGGCTTACCAATGACACCTGCTTCAGCGACTGCTGGATGCTCAACAAGCTTACTTTCTACTTCAAATGGGCCAACACGTTCACCAGCCGTCATAATGACATCATCTATACGGCCTTGGAACCAAAAATAACCATCCTCATCCATATAAGCTGAATCTCCTGAAACATACCAGCCTTCTAACCGAAAATAACTATCATACTTCGGCTTATTATTCCATACCGCTCTCATCATGGACGGCCAGCCGACTTTTAATGCTAAATTCCCCATACGATTTGAAGGTAATACATTACCTTGGTCATCAATAATGGCTGCTTCAACACCTGGAATTGGCTTACCCATTGAACCTGGTCGAATTTCCATCGATGGATAGTTACAAATCATTTGTGCTCCCGTCTCAGTCATCCACCATGTATCGTGAATTCGTAAATTGAAAACATTCTTTCCCCATTTAATTACTTCTGGATTTAATGGCTCACCGACACTCAAAATATGCCTTAATGAAGATAAGTTATACTTCTTCACTATTTGATCTCCAGCACTCATTAACATCCGAAACGCGGTTGGCGCACTATACCATACCGTAACTTGATACCGTTCCAACGTTTCATACCAATCTTGTGGACTAAACCGACCACCACGTATAACATTCGTTGCTCCTGCTAACCAAGGACCAAAAATCCCATAGGACGTTCCTGTCACCCATCCAGGATCTGCTGTACACCAATATATATCATCCTCTTTTAGATCTAATACCCATTTTGCTGTTTGATAGTGCTGAATCATTGCATTATGTACATGTAGGACACCTTTAGGCTTTCCTGTTGACCCAGATGTATAATGCAAAATAAGCCCATCTTCACGATCTACCCATTCAATATCGAACTCTGAGCTAGCTTCATTTAATCGTTTTTTGAAATCCAAATAAGAATCCTGCTCAGTAAACTCATCATCGACAATAAAAACCGTTTCGAGATGAGGAAGATCTGCTACTGGCACACGCTCTAATAAAGCAGGGGTTGTGACTAACACTTTAGCTTCACTGTCCTCCAAGCGATCTCTTACTGCGCCTTCCATAAAGGCTTCAAAAAGCGGTCCAACAATTGCCCCGACCTTTAGTGTACCTAGAAAGGCAAAATAGAGCTCTGGGGAACGTGGCATAAAAATAAACACACGATCGCCCTTTTCCACTCCAACACTTTTCAATACATTTGCAGCCTTGTTTGACTGTTCCTTTAATTGTATAAACGTGTATGATTCATCTCTTTTTGCATCACTGTAATAAAGAGCTATTTGATCAGCCTTTCCATTATCAACATGGCGATCAATCGCTTCATAAGCCATATTAACAAGTCCTGTTTCAGCCCAACTAAATGTTTCTTCAGCATCTTTCCAATTAAATGATTGGTTAGTACCCTCATAGTTTGTAAGATTAAATGTTCCTTTTTCAGACGGAAGCGCTTGCATTTTCATCACACATCTTCCCCTCTATTGATAAGTTTTCAATTTACATTATAATAGTAACTGAAAACGTATTCAAATTCAAACTGTAAACCTTGACTTCTTATGAGAAAATATTCCTGAAATTCTTTTCTCAAAATATCGTTGTTTACTCGTTTTTAATAAGGTGGTTACAAACATGCAGCATTTTAAAACCTACTTTTCTATGAATCTCCCCTTCCATGGAGACGAAGTACTAATTGAAGGACCAATATCACCCAACCGATTAAAGGAGTTAGATTTCCATGAAGATTTAACATCCTTTCGTCCACCATTAGAGCAAAAAGAAGCACTAATTGAAATTGCCGAGCTTCCTGAAGGACGAATTAATGTCATTTGTGATAATCAAATGATCATCGGCTATGTCACTTTTGTTTATCCAGATCCCCTTGAACGCTGGTCAGAAGGGCAAATGGAGAACTTAATTGAGCTTGGAGCGATTGAAATAGCTCCAAAATACCGAGGTGCTAAGCTTGGTAAGCATTTACTACAGTTTTCAATGAAAGATGAAGCTATGGAAGATTATATTATTATAACAACTGAATATTATTGGCATTGGGATTTAAAAGGTAGTGGACTTGATGTATGGGAATATCGAAATATGATGGAGAAGATGATGAACGCCGGTGGCCTCATATGGTATGCAACGGACGATCCTGAAATCTGTTCACATCCAGCGAACTGCTTAATGGCCAGAATTGGTAACCGTGTCAGCCAAGAGTCGATGCAACAATTTGATCAGATTCGCTTTCAGAATCGCTTTATGTACTAAGTCGTCTAACCGTGTACGAATTGAGATAGAAAGGTTGTTTTCAATGTTAATTAATCAAATAATGAAAGAAAACGTCATTACGCTAGAAGAAGATGCTACGATAAAAGACGCTATGCAAACAATTGAGTTAAGACAAATTAGACATATACCGATTGTAAATAAATCCAATCAGCTTGTTGGAATTATCTCTGATCGAGATATACGAGATGCTAGCCCTTCCATTTTCCATTCAACTGATCATTTGGAAGATTTCCTAAAACCTCTCTCTTCTATCATGGCACGTAATGTCATTACCGCACATCCTCTCGATTTTGTAGCTGAAGCGTCTATTTTATTCTATGAGTATCACATCGGCTGTCTACCAATCGTTCAAGTTAATCAACTAGTAGGCATTATTACAGAAACTGATATCCTCCATACACTAGTTCAATTAATGGGAGCCCATCAGCCTAGTTCACACATTGAAGTAAAAGTGGAGAATATTACAGGGAAGCTAGCTGATATCGCTAGCATTTTTAAAGAGAGGAAAGTTCCTATTACTAGTGTACTCGTCTATCCTTATCCTGATCCTCAATTCAAGGTATTAGCATTTCGAGTACAAACGATTGATCCAAGGCGTATTATTAGAGAAATTGAGAAAAGTGGCTACCATGTCATTTGGCCAAAAGGACCAGAGTGAGCTTGATGAAAAAGGATAGTATTTATATTTATTCAAATAAACAGCTCGGTTATCGTTTTAATAAGAATCATCCTTTCAATCATATTCGCCTTGAATCAACATTTGATTTATTGCAACACCTGGATGCCATAGACTCGAACGATGTCATTCCACCTCGAATAGCCTCAGATGAGGAGATTGCTTTGATTCATCAGGAGGATTATATCGAAGCTGTTAAAAAAGCGAGTAAAGGGGAATTAAAAATGGCAGAACCGTTCGGTTTAGGAACGGAGGATACTCCCATTTTTCCTGACATGCATAACGCTGCAGCCTTAATCGTCGGAGGAACGTTACAAGCTGTTGATGAAGTAATGGAAGGAAGAGCACAACATGCCTTACATTTAGGTGGTGGCCTCCATCATGGCTTTAGAGGGAGGGCATCGGGCTTTTGCATTTATAATGATAGCTCCATTGCGATTGAATATATGCGTAAACACTACAAGGCACGTGTGCTCTATGTAGATACAGATGCTCACCATGGTGATGGTGTTCAATGGACCTTTTATGATGATCCTGATGTATGTACACTAAGCATACATGAAACAGGTAGATACTTATTCCCAGGAACAGGTCAAGTCCATGAAAAAGGAAGTGGTCAAGGATACGGCTTCTCCATTAATGTACCTATTGATGCCTTTACGGAAGATGAATCTTTTTTAACATTATACGAAACAGCCTTTAGAGAAGTAATCGATTTTTTTAATCCTGATGTCATACTCACTCAAAATGGAGCCGATGCCCACTTTCTAGATCCACTCACCCACCTTTGCTCTTCTATGAAAACTTATAAAAGAATTCCACAAATTGCACACGAGTTAGCTCATCAGTTTTGCAACGGTAGGTGGATTGCTGTAGGAGGTGGAGGTTATGACATTTGGAATGTTGTACCACGAGCTTGGTCATACATTTGGTTAGCAATGACGAACCAATTGGACAATTTACCAGAAGAATTACCAGAGAAGTGGATTGAACGTTGGAAGCAGCAGTCAAAAACGCCTCTACTCCGTTCATGGATAGACAATCCGGACACGTTTCCAGACATACCACGTCGAGCAATTATAACAGAAAAAAATTCAACCATACTCGACCAAGCACTATATCATATTCGAAATGAAAACAAGAGAAAAAAATAAGAAATATTCATAATACTAGAGAATTGAAAATATTGGTTTTCTTTTTCAGTATCCTTAAAGCAATGGACGAAACCGGTCCCTATTTTAAAAAGCCATTGCTAGGCAAATTAAAGAGCACTGAAAAAGTTGACTTGTACTTTTTCAGTGCTCTTTAAAACCAAGCTTTTCAGTGGACTTAGACCAGTTCACTTTTTTGAGTCCCTATTAACGAATAGAGATCATGACATGTTCTTAATCATATTTGAAACAATTAAACGAGATTGCTCACTCGCTAGTTCAGTGAATTCTGTAAAACTCATAGAAGCTTCACCATTAGCTTTATCAGAAATCGAACGAATGATAACAAATGGAATGTTATTTAATGTCGCCACTTGAGCTACTGCCGAACCTTCCATTTCGACGCATACTGCATTAAACGTATCTCTTAAATCTCTAACCAATTCCGCATTTGCAATGAACTGATCGCCACTGACGACACGTCCCTTTAGTACTTTACGATGCACACTTGCTGTAGAGCTCTCTTCCGCTAGCTTGATAAGCTCAGTGTTTGCTTTAAAGTCGGATGATATAGGAAACATTGGAATCTCACCTCGTTTAAAGCCTAATGGGCTTGCGTCAATGTCGTGTTGCATCGCACTCGTTGAAATAATAATATCGCCAACCTCTAATTGTTCTTCAACAGCCCCCGCTACTCCTGTAAAGAGAATATGCGTTACTTGGAAATGGTCAATTAGAACTTGTGTCGTTAAAGCCGCATTGACTTTGCCGACACCCGATTGACAAAGGACTATATCCTTTGTAGACATTTTTCCTTCATAAAATTGAATGAGAGCAACCTCTGTTGATTGATGTATCGTCATTTCTTCCTTTAAAGCTGTGATTTCTTCTGCCATTGCCCCTATAATTGCAATTTTCATTTTAAATCGTCTCCTTACGCAAGATGTCCTATGAGTTCTTTATTAACCTCATAGGACATCTCTATCAATTAATACGTATAGCCATCATCGTAAGACGGATCTGAGATGACAATAACAACACGCCGATTCTGACTCATATTTTCTGCCGACGTATTATCAACTACTGGACGAGTATCACCATATCCAGTAGATATGAAGCGATTCGGTTCTAAATCATACTCATCAATTAAATAACGAATCACACTACTTGATCTTGCACCAGATAGCTCCCAGTTAGATGGATAACGAAAGGTTGAAATCGGTCTACTATCTGTATGCCCTTCAACTTTCACGATATTAGGAATAGCTTCTAATAATGTTCCTACTTTATTTAAGATAAGCTGAGCCTCATCTAACAACTCCGCTTCACCTGATTCAAATAACGAGCGTTCTTGCAAAACTAATACGACACCACGATCATCTCTTGTTGCTGATATTAAATCATTTAAATCATTTTCATTAAGAAATTCATTGACCTCCTCTAACAGCTCGTCCATCTGTGCCTCGTTTGGAACATCATCTTGTTCTTGAGGGTCATCAGTACCTTGCTCGTCAGATTCCATATCTACATCAGCATCTCTTAACTCGTGGTCTCTTATTTCATTCGGATCTTGAAATTCAATGGCGGATGGCATGAAATCAAAAATTTGGCGCTGTTGAAATGATTCAGCAATCGCTCGAAATTTTTGCGCATCGACAACGGACATTGAAAATAATAGAATAAAAAAGACGAGAATCAACGTCATCAAATCAGAAAAAGTAACCATCCATTTCGGAGCGCCTTTTTCCTCCTTTTTTCGCCTACGATTCAACATTTTCTTCTCCTGTTTCTTCTTTTTTATCTTTTTCACTAATAAAAGCACTGAGCTTTTCTTTTAAGATCTTAGGATTTTGTCCTGATTGTACTCCAATAACACCTTCAATAATAATTTGCTTAACAAATACTTCTTCATCGGTTTTATTATTTAGCTTATTTGCCATTGGAATAAACACTAAATTAGCAAGTACAATTCCATACAAAGTCGTTAACAAAGCAACTGCCATATTAGGTCCTAATGTTGAAGGGTCATCTAAGTTTTGTAGCATGAGGACAAGACCAATCACGGTTCCAATCATCCCCCATGTAGGTGCGAAATCTCCCGCTTTTTCTAAAAGAGCTCGTCCTTTTCTATGACGTTCTTCCATTGCAACTACTTCAGCCATCATAATGTCTTTAATAACATCTGGTTCAATTCCATCGACAGCTAGTAACACACCTTTACGAATAAATGGATCTTCTACTTCATCAGCACTTGCCTCAAGAGATAACAACCCCTCACGCCGTGCCTTACCTGAAAGATCAACAAATGTATCAATTAAATCATTTAAATCATGATTGTGTGAATGAAATGACTCCTTTAATACTTTTGGTATAACTTTGAGTTCTTGTAATGAGAACGAAATAATAATTGCGGCTGTTGTACCTCCACCAACAATTAGTATGGAAGCAATCTGGATAAAAAAGACAACCCCTCCAGCACCCGCATTATTAAAGATAGCTAGTAATAGGACAGAAATCCCCAAGAATATTCCTATTACTGTCATCAGATCAAATTTCTTCATATTCCTCTCCCTATCTCTCTAAACGTATCTACTTATGATTTTGTTGATTGTCTAAGCTCAATACGATGAGGTAATACGACCGTATGTTCACTCACTTCCTCTTTATTCATATACTTCGTCAATAAACGCATAGAAACTGCGCCTATATCATAAATAGGTTGAACAACAGTCGATAGTGTTGGTCTAATCATTGTTGCAAGTCTTGTGTTGTCAAAACCAATTACTTCAATATCTTCAGGAATGCTTAATCCACGGTCTTGAGCACCATGAATAACGCCCAAAGCCATTTCATCAGTCGCTACAAAAATAGCACTTGGCTTTTCGCCAGAATCAAGGAATTGGTTCATTGCCTCAATCCCAGAGTCATACGTGTAATCACCAATTTTCACTAAATTTTCATTAAATGTTAAACCAGCTTCTTCAATGGCCCTACGGTAGCCTATGAATTTTTGGTACCCATTAACAGGGTCATCTAGAGTTCCTGTTACCATACCAATATTCTTATGCCCATTTTCGATCAAATGAGTAATGGCATCAAATGCAGCTTGTTGATAGTCAACATTAACGGAAGGCACTTCCAATTCCTTATCGAAAGTAGCAGCTAATACAATTGGAACAGGTGAACGTTTAAAATCTGTTACATGATCTTCTGTTATCTGACTTCCCATAAAGACAATTCCATCCACTTGTTTTTCAAGCAGTGTATTAATTAAATGAATTTCCTTTTCTTTATTTTGATCAGAATTACATAGAATAATATTATACTTATACATCGTTGCAATGTCCTCAATACCTCGTGCTAACTCAGCAAAGAAGATACTTGAAATATCAGGGATGATGACTCCAACAGTCGTCGTTTTCTTGCTCGCTAAACCTCGCGCTACAGCATTAGGACGATATCCTAATCGCTCAATTGCCTCAAGTACCTTTTTTCTTGTTGTTGGTTTTACATTTGGATTACCATTAACAACACGTGATACGGTTGCCATAGATACTCCTGCTTCTCTTGCTACGTCATAAATAGTCGTGTTCACTGTTATCCTCCTTATTTTTCATTCCTAATTATAGTTATCATACGACACTAAGTAGACGTTCGCAATGTCTTATACTACTTATATCGACAAGGAATGAAAATATTTTCATTATATTTTCATTTTTTTCAATAGTATATCCTTCCATACAGACAAATTAACGGTTCTTTCAAAAAAAATTGAAAGACAACACAATGAATACAATGCCAAAAAGGACTCGATATCGAGACCACTGAAAAGTACCAATCAACTTTTTCAGTACCTTTGATTTGACTAGCAATGACTTCACTCGTTACTCACTTGATACGAGAAACCCACTTTCAAACTTCTCAAAATAGGAAACGGTTTCGGACATTGCTGAAAGGGCACCGAAAAAGTTGAAAATCAAACTTTTTTCGGTGCCCTTTTGGCATTTAAGATGATCCAATTAGCGCTTATACAATCCAGAAGCTTGTAATTCATTTACAAACGTATTAAATTGGTCAATGTCCATTTGTTGTGCCGAATCAGAAAGAGCTACAGCTGGATCTGGATGAACTTCAGCCATAACCGCGTCTGCCCCAATCGCTAGTGCCGCTTTCGCACATGGAAGTAACAAATCACGACGACCTGTTGAATGCGTTACATCAACTAATACAGGTAAATGAGTCTCCTGCTTTAAGATTGGAACTGCAGAAATATCAAGAGTATTACGTGTTGCCGTTTCATACGTACGGATACCTCGCTCACACAGCATCACTTGGCTATTTCCCTTTGAGACAACATATTCAGCTGCATGAATGAATTCTGAAATCGTACCGGATAACCCTCTCTTAAGTAAAACAGCCTTATCAACTGAACCAACCGCATTTAATAATTCAAAATTTTGGGCGTTTCTTGCACCTACTTGAATAACATCAACATACTCTAACGCCATTTCCACATGCGCTGGATTAATAATTTCGCTAATGACAACCATACCTAGCTCATCAGCCACTTTTCTTAAAATTTGCAATCCTTCTTCTCCAAGACCTTGGAAATCATATGGAGATGTCCGAGGCTTAAAAGCTCCTCCACGTAATAACGTAATGCCACGCTCTTTTAATGCCTTAGCAACGGTGTACACTTGCTCGTAGCTTTCTACTGCACAAGGTCCCATAATCAAACGTTGCTCCCCGTCACCAATTGTCTCACCTTTTAAGTTTACAATTGTATTTTCTGGATGCTTTTTACGAGAAACTAGTAATGCTTTACTATTATCTTCTTCTTGTAGCTCAAGGCTAGCTTTGAAAATTTGTTTGAAAATATGTTGCAATGTTGAGGTCTCAAATGGACCATTATTATTGGCAGCAATATGATCAAGCATACTGCGTTCTCTCACAGGGTCGAAGCGATTGACACCTTGCGTCCCTTTAACTTTTCCAACCTCTTGTACAAGGCGTGCACGTTCATTAATTAAATCAAGAAGCTTCAGATTCACCTCATCTAATTCTGATCTCAACAAATCTACTTTCTCGTTACTCACTATACTCCACTCTCCCTTTATCTTTGGCTTCTTTTTAAGAATTTAACGTTATTATATCGGAAATCGACAAGAATGTCACGAATTTTTTCTTTATTAATTAAACGCTTTTAAGCGCTAAAGTGCTATTTATATCTTTTTCCTTACGTTTTCTTGAAATCTCTAGTAAAATATAAGGATATAATCGACAAAATACGGTTGAAGGTGTGGATCTTCATGACAACAAATCAAACAAACTCTCCTCTTTTTGCCTTAGATATAGGTACACGGTCTGTAGTAGGACTATTATTGCAACAAGAAGAGGATACTTTCTCACTGCTAGAATCATATACAAAAGAACATGACGAGCGCGCCATGCTTGATGGACAAATTCATGATGTTCCTTCTGTCGCTAAAGTGATTGAAATAATTAAACAGAAATTAGAAGAAAAACACGGACCACTAAAGAAGGTTTGTGTGGCAGCAGCAGGACGTTCATTAAAAACAATACGAGCAAAGGTGTCAATTAATATCGACGCAAAGCCCATGCTGACTCGCGATGATTTATTACACCTCGAATTAAGTGCCGTTCAACAGGCACAATATGAGCTTGCAAATGAACGAACAGATTCTAGTACTGATTATTATTGTGTCGGCTATTCCGTTTTAGCCTATTTACTTGACGATGAACCAATTGGAAGCCTAATGGATCAAACAGGTACAGAAGCCTCAGTGGAAGTCATTGCAACATTCCTGCCAAAAGTGGTTGTTGAATCTCTTCTCGCCGCCTTGTCTCGAACGAATTTAGAGCTAGAAGCATTGACGTTGGAGCCAATTGCTGCCATTAATGTGCTGATTCCTCATTCGATGCGTCGACTAAATGTCGCTTTAGTTGACATTGGAGCAGGTACATCTGATATTGCACTGACAGAAGAAAATACCGTCACTGCTTACGGTATGGTTCCCGTTGCAGGAGACGAAATAACTGAAGCGATTAGCGATCACTTCTTACTCGATTTTCCTGACGCAGAAAGAGTCAAACGCGAACTATCGACTGAAGATGCTGTAACGATTACAGATATTCTTGGAATGGAAACCGTTCTTAATCGTGATGAAGTCGTCTCACCAATTGACGATGCGATCCGTCAGTTAGCTCAATCCATTAGTGATGAAATCCTCCGTCTTAACGGAAGATCACCAAAAGCAGTCATGCTAGTTGGTGGTGGGAGCTTAACACCGAAGCTCCCAGAGTACATCGCTTCAATTCTCGGGTTACCAGCGAATCGAGTTGCTATACGTGGTGCGGATGCGATAAAGCAATTGCAAAAGAATGATCAACAAACATACGGACCAGACCTAGTAACACCGATTGGCATTGCAATAGCAGCCAAAGAGAACCCAATTGAGTACATAAGTGTGACGATTAATGATCGTACATTAAGATTATTTGATGTCAAAACGTTAACAGTTGGCGATGGACTACTTGCTGCTGGAATTGATATTGCAAAATTGTATGGAAAGCCAGGATTAGCCAAAATGGTGACAATACAAGGGCGACTCATTTCAATACCAGGTGAACATGGGACACCACCTCGTATTTTGAAAAATGGGGAGAGCGCCAGCTTAGATGATTCTTTAAAGCCGAATGATTGTCTAACTGTTGAAAGAGGACAAGATGGGAAAGAGGCAACGATTACGATTGCTGAATTAGTAGGCGAAGACCCGACAGTCGTGGTTCATTTAAACGGTGAAAAGCAGGAGCTATTAGCTAAGATTAAACAAAATGGTCAGTTTGCATCCTTAGCAGCATCTGTTAACGATCGTGACCATATTGTCATTGAACAAGTAACGACCGTTCAAGAATTACTAGAACAATTTGGACATTCATTACAAGCCTTTCACCCATTCGAAATTGAATTAGATGGTAAGAAAATGTCTTTTACAAATCATATTCCTACTATCACCGTAAATGGAAAAACAGCAACATTACAATCAATACTGCAGCAATATGACAAGGTTCATGTTGACTATCCAACAAATGAAAGTAGCATTTATACCGTTCAAACGATGATCACTCTTCATCAGTTAGATGCCATGCAACAAATAACCGTTTCCTTTAATCAAAATCAGGTCCAATTAGCTAAACCTTTGTTATCCTTTATCCGAAACGGACAAAAGCTCTCTTTAGACGATGTGCTTGAAAACGGGGACACACTTAAAACGGCCCTGCAACAAACGGAACCGTTTATTTTACAAGATATTTTCTCAGTTGTGAACATTGAGCTATCTAGCTTATCTGGTAAATCATTTTCCATTCTGCTTAATAATGAAAAAGCATCCTTCACAAGTGAAATCAAACACGGTGATCACATTGAAATAAAATAATCTATTAAACAACGATTTCAATCGATTTCTATGTTGAATTAAAACTAAAAAAGAGACTACGAAACAACTAACTATTAGTTGCCGTAGCCTCTTTTTCACTATTAAGATTTCACTTCGCTTACTTCTTTCGCTACCTTATCCTTAACGTCCGCAGCCTCTTTTTGAACATGATCTTTGACCTCGCCATGTGCAGATTCAACTGTTTCTTTTAAATCATCTGCAAGCTCTTCTCTTGAACTTTGAACTTGATTGGCAACGTCCTTTACTTTCTCTACTACTTGATTAGACTGGTCTGATACGACCTTTGCAATAGAGGAAGATTTATCCTTCGCATATGAAGCCCATTCGCTCCCTTTATCATATGCAGTTGATGTGAATTGACTTGTTTTTTCTTTTGCTAATTGTGCTTGTTCTGTTAAATCACTACGTAATTCTTTACCTGATTTAGGAGCAAGAAATAAAGCGGCTGAAGCCCCAACAATTCCTCCGATTAACGTTCCAATTAAAAAATCCTTCGTATTCATGTCACCCATCATTATTCCTCCTTCATATTTTTCGCGCTCTTCTTTTCCTTGTATCTAGTATAAAGATCAAGAGCAGCATTGCCCCATTGAATCACTTGAGCAACTTGATCTGACTGCCTATTCGCTTGATTGGAAATCGTCGTCGACATATGACGAATCGTATGTGTAAATTGTCCAACAGAATCCCCTAGTTCGTTCACAGAAGTAAATACAGCGTTAATCGAATTCGACTTACCTTGAATATCGTCTGCTAATCGATTCGTTCTCTGTAGTAGTGCTTCCGTTTCTTTCGTAATGCCATTCATTTGAGTTTCAATTCCAGCCATAGTATTTGCTACATGCTCCAACGTGCGATTAGCTGATTTCAACGTACGAACTAAATAAATAACAAGTACTGCAAAAGCTATTGCAACAATTAATGCGCTTATGTACAAAATGATCACCTTCGTCTTTCACCTCCTGTACAATGCATTGTTATAATGTCTAATACCCATAATTGTAACATTCTAAACATGAATCACAACAATAAATTCGAAATCCATGAATTATTTTCCTGTTCATACATATAAATAGGAGTTGTATGTTAAATAGTTTGATACAATTAATAGAAGAAGAATAGCAATATGTTAATAAATCTAACATAAAAAAGGAGAATAGTATGAAAGATCCTCGTATTCAACAATTAGCCCATAACCTTGTTACATATTCCATTAATGTTCAAAAAGGAGAGCGTATCCTTATTGAAAATTTCGGCTTACAAGGAGAGCTTGTAACAGCAATCGTACGAGAAGTATATAAAGCAAAAGGACATCCCTTTGTCTTATTAAAAGATCATCAAGTAGATCGTTCACTTCTCATGCAAGCAACTGAAGAGCAGCTGACTTTGCAAGCGAGCTTCGAAGCAAATATGATGAGCCATATGGATGGTTATATCGGTTTAAGAGCTGGTGATAACATTTCTGAGCATAGCGATATTCCAAGTGAACAATTAGCATTGTATAATCAAACAGTTGGAACAAAAGTCCATCGTGAAATTCGTGTACCAAAAACGAAATGGTGTGTCTTACGTTACCCTAACTTCTCAATGGCTCAACTAGCTAACATGAGCACTGAGGCATTCGAAGATTTTTACTTTAACGTATGTAACTTAGACTATCAAAAGATGAGTCGAGCCATGGATGCACTTGTCGAACTCATGAATGAGACGAATGAAGTATTCATTACAGGACCTGGGACGGAATTACGCTTTTCCATCAAACAAATCCCTGCTATTAAATGTGCTGGAACGTTCAACATTCCAGATGGTGAGGTTTTCACAGCGCCGATTAGAGAATCGGTCAACGGGACGATTACCTTTAATACAGCCTCACCTTACCAAGGATTCACTTATGAAAACATTTCATTTACATTTAAGAACGGGAAAATTATCGAGGCTCACGCTAATGACAGTGAACGCCTTAATCAATTACTTAATACAGATGAAGGTGCACGTTATATCGGAGAGTTTGCAATCGGAGTAAACCCGTATATCCAACACCCTATGAAAGATATTCTCTTTGATGAAAAGATCGATGGAAGCTTTCATTTCACACCTGGCCAATGCTATGAACAAGCATCTAATGGAAACCAATCAGCTATTCATTGGGATATTGTTATGATTCAACGTCCTGAATACGGTGGTGGTGAGATTTATTTTGATGGGAAGTTAATTCGAAAAGATGGTCGATTTATTCCAAAATTATTACAACCTTTAAACCCTGAGAATTTGACTTAATAGACATTCCTCTTTGTAGAAGGTCACTGAAAAAGTACAAACAACTATTTCAGTGGTTCTAAATTTATGAAAGGGCATGGCGAAAGTTGAAAAATCAAACTTTTGCCATACCCTCCTTTACAGAACCCCTTTTCCACTTCATTGGCTATTAAGTTTATGAATGTCTAGCCCCTAAAGTGTCCTCGTATGCTCTTTGGAATTTCTGAACATCCCCAGCACCCATAAATAATAAAATACTACTTTCATGCTGACGTAAAACTTCAATTGATTCTACCGATATTAATTGCGCACCGGGAATTAATCTCTGCAAATCCTCAATTGACAGTGTACTGTTTTGTTCACGTGCAGACCCAAATATATCACAGAGATACACATAATCAGCAGCATGCAAAGAGTCTGCAAACTCTTGTAAAAACATTTCAGTTCTTGTAAATGTATGAGGCTGGAAAACCGCTACAATATCTTGCTTCGGATACTTTTGCCTCGCTGATTCAATCGTTGCAGCAATTTCAGTAGGGTGATGAGCATAGTCATCAACCAACACTTGTGTTCCGACTGCTTTTTCACTAAACCGTCTTTTAACTCCTTGGAATGTTACAATATGTTCCGCTGTCACTTCGACAGGAACTCCTTCATAGTGACAGAGAGCAATGACAGCTAACGTATTTAGAATATGATGATTCCCAAAGCGATGAATCGTAAATTTCCCATAAAGATGATTGCGAATATAAACGTCAAAATGAGTTCCTTCACTAGATGTTTCAACATGACGAGCTTGAAAATCATTTTGTTCACCGAAACCATAATAAACGACCGGGACATTCGCTTGAATACCTTCTAAATATTGATCATCACCACAAGCAACAATCGCCTTCTTTACTTGCTTCGCCATTTCCTGAAAAGCTAAGAACACATCATCTACGTCCTGAAAATAATCAGGATGATCAAAATCGACATTCGTCATAATACAATAATCAGGTTTGTAATTTAAAAAATGCCTTCTATACTCACATGCTTCGAATACGAAATAACGAGAATCCTCTTCGCCTTTTCCAGTACCATCCCCAATTAAATACGAAGTAGGAAACGCTGCGCCTAATACATGAGATAATAAGCCTGTCGTTGATGTTTTCCCATGCGATCCTGTAACAGCTACACTTGTAAATTGTTGAATGAAATTCCCTAGAAACTCAGGGTATTTCTGCACATTCAATTCAAGCTCTCGTGCCTTCTTCATCTCTTCATGGTCTTCACCATAAGCAGCAGACACGACTACCTGTTGTCCTTGTTGAATATTGCTTTGATTAAATGGTAATAATGCTATTCCTTTTTGTTCTAGAGGCTTTTGTGTAAAAAATGTCTTTTCGACATCAGAACCTTGCACAGAAAGCTTCATATCATGTAGTACTTGTGCCAGTGCACTCATACCTGAACCTTTTATTCCTATAAAATGATATGTCATAATTGGACCTCCGTCACTCACATGGTATTGTTGCGCCATGGACGCGCTTTACTTCATCCTCCAAATCGACGCGCTTAATAACAGTCATTTACGCTGCACTTCTTTTCATCCAATAGTATATGTAAAAAGTGTCAGAAAAGACCCTTTACAGCTAATCCTGTCTTAATCAACTAAAGTTAGTCGTGGATTATCCCTAAATCTTCGGCCCGCCTTAGCCTCATGTTCTCCACCTATTCGCACATTATCACCAGTAAACCCAATATTAATCTTCAGTAAGCTGCCACCTACTCCATAAATATCGATAGGTACACCAGCCTCCTCGTATTTTCGTATACGATCAGCATTAAATCCACCAGTTGCAATGATTTTGACGTGCTGAAAGCCTTCTTTATCTAGTGCTTCACGCAGCGCAAATAAAAGAGTTGGATTGGCTCCTCTGGGATCGAACGTTCCCATCACTTCTGGATTTCGACAGAAAAATTGGTCAACCATCATAGCAGAAGTATCAACCCGAACCCCTTTCAGATCAGCACCAAACTCTCTCGCCACTTTTAACGAGTCCGTGATAACATCATTATTATAATCAACAAGTGCCATTAGGTCATCTTCAGGATACGTTTCTTTATAGGCTCTCGTTGCCTCAACAATATCTCCTTCAAAAAGCTGTATAAGAGCATGTGGCATCGTCCCCATCCCTTTTTTCCCCCACCATTCATTCATCGCATGAGTCGCTTGGGCTTTTGATCCGCCAATAAACGCTGCATAACCGTCACCTGCTTGTTGAGTGAAATGATCATCACGATCTCCCATAAAAATAACCGGCTTCTGAAAGCCTGACTTACGAGCGGCCTTGACAACATTATAAACATTCGTTGCCACAGATGTTCTTCTCGCAAAGATCCCATCAATGATTCCTTCTAAATAACCAAAATCCTCATAGTTACCAGTAATAGTAAACACTGTTTCATAAGGCTTTATTTTATCGCCATCTTCTAAAGACCGAAGCTCTAATTGCTCTGGATTATTCGCAAACGTTTTAATCAATGCAATCACTTCATCTGTTCCACAAAGAACAGAATGTTCCTTTTGAAAAAACTGCATCGTGACGGCACGGCCTGGGCGATACCTTTTCACGATTTCTCGTGTTTTCAAGAAATAGACAGCGGAAAACCAGCCATCCTTAATACGCTCATCAAATTTAAACGTTTCATTCGTTAACCGTTTAATTTCTCCATTTAGTTTAAGTGTGATTTCTTTCATAAGATTGAGCTCCTTGTTATTCCTCAACTATTCTCCATATCTATATATCATATAGAACCTTGATCGTGAAAACAAGTTCAAAATAATTATGTCGATTCATGATATAAGACCTCTTCTAATTGAATCGAATCAACAAGGATATGACGCGGCTTACTGCCCATTGCTTCAGATACGATACCAGCATCCTCCATCATATCAATTAACCTCGCTGCTCTGTTGTAGCCAATTCGATACTTTCGTTGTAGACTTGAGGCCGAAGCACCACCTTGCTCGACTACATAATAGCAGGCTTCTTCAAATAATTCATCATCTACATCATCTGTTTTTGCTACTTTCATTAATTGCTCTTGTTCAAGTAAATACTCAGGCTGGCGTTGCTTTTTCACAAATGATACAACTTCTTCAATTTCTTCATCAGACACAAAGGTTCCTTGTACACGAATCGACTTCGGTGAACCATTTTCGTAGAAAAGCATATCTCCCCGACCTAATAAGCGTTCTGCACCACCAGAATCTAAAATCGTTCTTGAATCGGTTTGACTAGAAACTGAAAAAGCAATTCGTGTAGGGATATTTGCTTTAATAAGACCTGTAATGACATCAACAGAAGGCCTCTGTGTTGCAAGTAATAAATGAATCCCACATGCTCTCGCTTTTTGCGCAATCCGACAAATTGAGTCTTCTACATCCTGTGGTGAAACCATCATTAAATCAGCAAGTTCATCAATAACAACCAACATATACGGAAGTGCCGGTTTGTCAGGTGATTCAGAGTATAAGTCATTATATCTCTTCACGTCTCGTACACCATATTGACTAAAGAGCTCATATCTTCGTTCCATTTCCTCAACAACCCACTTCAAAGCAATCGTTGCTTGTTTCGCATCCGTTATGACTGGCGTTACGAGATGAGGTAATTCATTGTATGGTGCTAGCTCAACCATCTTCGGATCAATGAGCATAAGCTTGACTTCATCAGGAGTCGCTTTATATAAAAGGCTAATTAATATTGAATTAATACAAACACTTTTCCCCGATCCTGTGGCACCCGCCACTAACCCATGAGGCATTTTTTGCAAATCCGTCATAATCGGTTGCCCTGAAATATCTAAACCTAGCGCAACCGTTAATGGTGAGCTTTCTCTTATAAATAAATCTCTTCGCAACAATTCTCTTAAAAAAACCGGAGCTGATTGCTGATTGGGAACTTCGATTCCGATCGTATTTTTCCCTGGTATCGGAGCCTCAATTCGAATGTCCTTTGCAGAAAGAGCTAGCTTCATATCATCGTTAAGTCCTGTTACCTTCGTAACCTTCACACCTTTTCCAGGTTGAATTTCAAACCGTGTCACAGAAGGGCCCTGTGTGACATGAACAACCTTTGCTTCAACATTGAAACTATGTAACGTCTCTTCTAAAATGTACGCCTGCTGATGAAGCCATTCTTGATTATCCGCTTGCTTCTTCTCAGGGAAACGCAAGAGTTGAATCGAAGGAAATGTATACATGAACTGGTCTTCCTTCTTACTTTCCTTTTCCTCTACTTTGTTATTTGTCACTCTATCTTTTGGTAACATCATGACATTATAAGGAACCGTTTGTTCTTTTTGCTCCTGATTCGTTTTTGCAGTCCGTTGCTCAAGCTTGCGACGCATTCGTTCTTGATGATTTCTACTTTTCCCTTCATCTCCCATACTACCCGTTGCTGACGACCATTCATCTTTTACTTGCTCATGATCCCCGGTTAATTTTTCTTTACCTGTCATTCCTTTATGAACAGAGTCATCAGCTGACTCATTCACTTTTTCACGTTTAACAGTCTCCTGTTTCGTAGCAATTGACTCAACCCTTTTCTCGCGTTTGCGTGAGGTTAGGTCATTCGTTTCTATTAATTGTTCAGAATGCTTTAATTCAATATTCGGTTCCTTTTTACTTTGCTCAACAGATTTCTGTTGGTCCTTGTAACCGTATATAGGAGATGGTGTGATCGTCCATTTATAATCATTTTTTGGAGTCGGTGTTTCACGAGATTCATAAGGAACAAAATGTTCTTCATGATTATCAACGGTTTCGGTTTGTTTTCGCACTTTATCCTCAATAACAGGAAAACGAAATTTGCCCTTACTAGGGTAATCGTACTTTACTCTAGCATTATTATTTGATTGCTCTGTTGAATAATGATACGAACGGCGCTCCTGTTCTTCTTCCATCATCTGCTCTTTTTCATCAAATAATTGTTTTATTTTTCTAACCCAGTGACGTAACATGCCCACTTTGTTCACCACTTTCTTTCAATGACATGTAAGAAGAGTTGCTCTTTAAATGAGAACAACTCCTCTCTTCTATTCAGGTCAACTTTATCATTTAGACCAATATATTGTTTTTTATTATATCATGTCCAAATGATCCTGTTCCGGTTTTTTTAAAAATCACGACTTTGGTTTACGCTGCGCTAAAATAAATGTCGGTTCTAACTCTCCATCTTCATACATAAATGGTAATGCTGTTACAGGGACGCGTCCTTCACCAAAGAATTGCAAAGCAATTTGTGCTAATACATCATAGCCTCTTTCATTTACTAAATCAGCAAAAATAAGCACATCCTGATGCGGTATCGAAACACCTAACTGTCCTACCGCTTGACGATTCATTTTCTCCAATAACGATTGGTCAAGGACTCTACTGGCATCGTAGCCATCCTTTGCACGCAGAAAATAAAACTTATTTCCTGCCACCTCGTCCTCTTTCAGAGGCTGATCTAATGAGCGAAGGTTAAATGTCGCCATTTCTCTAATCTTCGTTTTCGTCCACGATGTTTGTTCGAGTAATTGCTCATGAATAAGAGTATAAGACTCTCCTAGATCAATGACATAGTAAATCCTTGTCTCTGCTGTATGCTCGTCAAATAAAAGGACTTGCCCTTCTTTAGTCTCAGTCGGGAACGATGTCGCACGAATAATAGGAAAGATATTTCTCTCATTTCCATCGAGCATTGGCTTTGTACGCATTGATTCAAGCCCAACTTCTACATACCTAACGACCTCATCAATCGAATCAAATTCCTTCCGTTCCCACTTTGCTAACAATGGCTTTAAAGCTAAAGTGACCCCTTTTTTAATTTCTGTATCTTCAATGCGTAATGTTGCTTCTTTATGATCATAAAAAAGAGTCCATCCGTCTTTTTCTAACATTTGTTCAATCTTTTTACGGAATTCTCTCATTTCCATTTTCCATCACTCCTACTATCACTTGAATTCCTATTCAATCATGTTTCGAACAGAATCGCAACCTTTCTACTTAGTATAAAGCAAAGGCTCTTCTTAATTACGTCACGCGTTGTCGTCACAAGAACTTGAGCTATTCTGAATTGGAACACACTCTATCATGATTAAATGTCTAAGAAAATAATAAATTCTTTCTTAATTAAAAAGAAGGTCACTCTTATTTCATCACGAGTGACCTTCTTAACTCAACCGATATGCGCTTCTGCTTTCGTTAAAAATTCAACAATTTCTTCCTCGCTTTTGCGTTCCTTGCTAACAAAGCGCTCGACTTCTTTTCCATCCACATATGCAAGAAAGCTCGGAATTCCTAATATGTCTAATTCTTGACACAAGTCAATACATTCATCACGATCAACATAATAAAACGTGAAGCTCGGGAAATCCGCCTCAATACGTGGCAATAAAGGTTCAATCACCTTACAATCAGGACACCAATCGGCTGAAAAGACAAATACAGCTGACTCCTTAGTTGATATTTCCTTAAACTGTTCTACTGATTTAATCGATTCCATCTCTTTCTCTCTCCTTATTGGTCAATTTTCATATCACCAAAACGAATAAGACCCTTCTTCCTCATCCATTCTGACACAAGCAAGCTTATAACAGCTGGTCCGACAAAATGAAGCAATCCGATCGCAACGATTACATTGGTCGTTAAGCCCATCTCAGAAATGGTTAAAATCGGCCCAACTAATCCACTTGTTCCCATTCCAGCACCAGCGGCACTGTTTGACATTTGAAACATAACAGTTGCAAAAGGGGCTAGGATCGCTCCAGCTATAACAGGTGGTATAAGAATAAGTGGGTTCTTCATCACGTTAGGTACTTGTAGCATCGATGTTCCCATGCCTAAAGCGACCAAGCCTGACAAACGATTCTCACGATAGCTACTTACAGCAAATCCAATCATTTGAGCTGCGCAGCCTACTGTCGCTGCTCCAGCAGCCATTCCATCTAGCTCAAGCATGATAGCTAATGCAGCACTCGAAATTGGTGCTGTTAATGCTAACCCCATTAATGTCGCAACAACAATGCCTAATAATATTGGTTGTTGTTCGGTTCCCCATTTTATCAACTCTCCAAATTGTGTTAATGCCAATTGAATCCATGGTCCAATAAAATAGGCTGTAAGAAATCCTGAAACAATTGTAACAAAAGGCGTTACAATAATATCGATTTTTGTCTCTTGAGAAACGAGTTTTCCAATCTCAACGGACAGGACAGCAGCGATAAAGCTTCCAGCAGGTCCAGCAAGCTCAGCCCCAGCAGCTCCAGTAATAACAGCAGCAAATACGACTAGCCTCGGTGCTTTTAGACCATAAGCAACAGCCACACCAATGGCAGGACCCATTAAGCCCATCGCTAAATCTCCCATATCGACTAACAATGAAAATGCCGGAATATACGGTTCAATATTCTCTCCAGCCGTTTTCATAATCAAACCAATAATAAGAGAGGCAAACAAGCCTAATGCCATATAGCTAAGACCTGTAATAAAATATGTTCGCCATGAACATTCGATCCCTTTTCTTTTTAAGAACGCTCTCACGCATGCTCCTCCTATGACGATTCTTCAACATCAATTAATTGATAGGAATGAATCATTTTTGTCATTAGCTCAATATCTTCTACTAACTCCTCGTAAGTGGAAAGCGCAGATACTTTTACTCCACCTATCGAAACCAAAACAAATAGCTCTTCTGCTTGCTGTGATTCTTCATCACTTTCTATTTCTTGCACATTTCCGTCTACTTCATCCACTACATCAGCGTTATCCTTAATAACTAGGAAGGATAGATAATCATCTGTTTCAACCACCTCAAAGATAATAGCGTCTTCTTCTAACTCTCTCTCACGCTCTAGGTGAAAGGAGCTTGTCTTAGGCTCTGCTGGATCATGAAATAGTAAATAAACTTGATCACCTTGTTGATCCTCAATCAACATATTGAAAGGTGAACTTTCAGATACAGCTAGATGATTTGGTAAGTATAATGATACGCCTTCTTCTTCCATGTTCGTCTCATTAGGCTCTTGTTGGATAAGATCCATATACGTCTCATAGCCTAATTCAAGCGCTTCTTCGTCTGATACTGAACACCCTATAATCAACATCGTTCCAAAAAGCAAAAAAACAATTCCAACTCGAGTCAACCACCGGTTCACTTTCAAAATAAGGACACTCCTTTAAAAGAACTTAAAGATACCTCCTTTATCATACCTTTATCCTATAGGGCTGACAAGAACCGTTTACAGCTAACATGACAGAATTTAATGTTTCTCGCTCAAAAGATATTGTCCATAAAGGAGTTTTACAATATGAGAAAACATTTCTTTTCGATCAACAAATCCATGACTAAAAACGCCAATAGCCCCTTGTTTTTTTCGAACTTCTCGATCACCAACATACTCTGCCATGACATTCCCGAGCTCCTGACCGGTACGAAGTTGATTCGATATGTCTTCTGGGAGAGGAATTCGAGCCCCTCCGGCAATCCATTCTCTTCCATCCTGATGAAGAAGCACCCCCCAATTACATAACATAAGACCGAAGCGAGTCTCAATGACTCCACCTTCTAATCCGAAGGCCATTGTTGAAGTACTCAATTGTAGAAGAGCATCCTTCGCACGGTTTCGTGCACCTAGAATCGTCTCTTCGTCAGAAAAAGGTTGTGAGTCCACACTTGATTTAGCAGCTATCGGAATAAAGCGAATCTCTTCTTGAATAAGAGTAGCTTGAACAGCATGAACCTTTGCCGGATTTTTTGATCCAATTGCAACTATCATCTCATCCCTCCTTATTTCAATGGCACTGAAAAAGTTTAATTTTTAACTCATTTGATGTCCTCTTCTTCTCAAGGTTATACACTCTCTTGAATGGATCGGATTGTAGTCATATCTGTCGCTTTCACTAATTTCATTAACAGCTCCTTTGCAGCAGCGTAATCATCGACATGAATAATGGAAGCTGATGTATGAATATACCGTGCACAAATACCAATTACAGCTGATGGTACACCATCACCAGTCATATGAACTCGACCGGCATCCGTCCCTCCTTGAGAAATGAAATATTGATAAGGAATATCGTGTGATTCAGCTGTATCTAAAATAAATTCCCTCATCCCCCTGTGTGTAATCATCGAACGATCAAAAATACGCAATAACGCTCCCTTGCCTAGCTGACCAAAAGCATCCTTACCTCCAGTCGCATCATTAGCTGGACTTGCATCTAATGCATAAAAAATATCAGGCTTTATCATATTCGATGCAGTAGCAGCTCCTCTTAACCCAACCTCTTCTTGAACAGTCGCTCCTGAAAAAAGAATATTAGGGATTCTTTCATCCTTTAATTCCTTTAACAGCTCAATGGCAAGCCCAACACCATAACGATTATCCCATGCTTTAGCAAGAAGCTTCTTAGGATTTGCCATTTGTGTAAATGGGCAGACTGGTACAATTTGTTGTCCCGGCTTAATTCCGATCTTTACGGCATCATCCTGATTATCTGCTCCAATATCAATATACATGTGCTTCATTGCCATAGGTTTTTTTCTTTGTGCTTCGTCCAATAAATGAGGTGGCGTTGAACCGATGACTCCAATCACTGGTCCTTCTGCAGTTATAATTTGAACGCGTTGAGCAAGTAGAACTTGACTCCACCATCCACCTAACGCTTGAAATCGAATGAGTCCATTTTTACTAATAGATGTTACCATAAACCCAACTTCATCCATATGTCCAGCTACCATTACATTTGGGCCAGACTCATTACCACGCTTCACCCCAAAGATACTTCCTAATCGATCTTGAATAATTTCTTCTGTATAGTTCTCCAATTGCGTTCGAACATAATTTCGCACTGAATGTTCGAATCCTGGAGCACCTTGTAATTCTGTTAATGTCCGAAACATCGATAATGTATCTGAGTTCATCTCGAATCTCCTTTCTCTTTCTGTTCACTTCTATTCATTTTAGCTAACTTTTTTAAAGGATGCTACTTAGTTTGGTCAAATAACTTTTTTTATGTATACTACAATTGAACACAAGGAAGAATTGGACTCAATGAGAAGAAAGGAAGAAGAAAATGACCGTTAAACGCTTTTTACTTGGATTAGGTGTAGGGGTGTCTATAGGATTATGGCTCCAAAATAAAAAAAGACCTCAAAATATAACACCAGAAAACGCATTAAAAAAAGTCAAAAAAGCAATGCAACCGACGTATCACATTTCCGGCTCATGGATTCATATGGTTCCTGAAACAGTCACTCGTCAATCAATCGACTATCATGTCTATCGTGGTGGAATATCAACAGTTAATGATAATGGAACTGTTCAATATGAATTTCTCGTTGAAACGAACAGTGGCACAATTATCGAGTTAGAGCAATTGTAGCCTGAATGGTTCTCAGCACTCCATGAGAGAGATTTTTCATGGAGTGCATGATAATAACATCTTTGAATGCAACTAGACCAATGACACTGATCTAGATTATTTTATACTTACTCTTCTTTAAACATAGCTTCGCAGCGATAAATCCGCATTCCCTTTTTTGAAAATTTCTCTTCATATTCCGTCATGATATTTCCTTCAAACTGACTTTTATGTAGGTTAAGGCTAACATTTTTAACAATTAATCCAAACCTTGAGAAGCTCTCCAACGAATATTCAAACAAACCTTGATTGTCTGTTTTAAAATGAATTTCACCATCACTCTTTAACAATTGCTCATATAATTCGAGATAGTCCTTGTAAGTTAACCGCCTCTTTTCATGTCGGTTCTTTGGCCAAGGATCGGTAAAATTAATGTACACTCTACTTAAATCATCCTTTTCAAAGAATTGCAGCAAATCAATAGCATCCTCATTTAGAAATTTCAAATTGGGTAGCTTTAATGCTTTTGCTCGCTCTAAAGCGGTTAATAGGACAGTCTCGTATTTTTCAATACCTATAAAATTTACATTAGGGTACTGCTGAGCCATTCCGGTTAAAAATTGCCCTTTTCCTGTGCCAACTTCAATGTAGATCGGGTGACTGTTACCAAAAAGCTCTTGCCACTTCCCTTTATGCAACTCAGGGCGTTGAACCACTATTTCAGGATATTGGGCTAATTCTTCTTTCGCCCACGGCTTATTTCTTAATCTCATTTGCGTACACTCCTTAACGCGAAAATAACTAGATAAGTATATATTGTATACATTCGGTTACGATAACATTGTACATTGTTACGTTATTCATAAGATTGAAAGGAGTCTTTATAACATGCCGATTACTTCACAAACGAAGCTTCAATTATTAAAAGACCTCTTGCAAAACCAGGCGAATGAACATTATATGACAACTGATGAAGCAGCTCAAATTGAACGATTAGTGTCTAGCCTTTCAAATGATACTTCCTTAGCACCAGAACTACGTGCGACGCTTTCATCAATCCAACAGCTTCACACACTTAATCACCAGCCCTTTCCCGATGAAGAAGTCAGTCAATGGATGAACTCGCTAAACATCGAATAGTACATGCTCCATTCCCCCGGAAATAAGATGGTGAAATCTCAGTAATGTTATTTGTTCAAGTGGTTCTTAAGAGTGAACGAACAACCACTACTAATTGAGGGTGCCTTAAAGGTTTAAAAACCATTTAAAGCACCCTCGCTGTATTTAACTTAGTAATAAACTATTTAAATATACCTTCAGCTGTTCCACTTCATCTAATTGTTCACGTTCAAAATGCCAAATTAGTACAGAAATGGATTGCGATACAACATACCAGTGCATTCTCTCGCGCAAAGATTTATCTAACACTATTCCGTATTGCTCTAACCAAACGGCCCAATCTGATTCAGCAATATAAGAATAAAGTAACAAACCTAAGTCAATGGCTGGATCTGCTACTTTAGCTCCATCCCAATCAATTAAATAAAGATGCTCCTCATCATCAATCATCCAATTATTATGATTAATATCACAATGACATACGACGTAATGATGAAAGCGAACAGCTTCTAATTTATCAATTAAATACGTCATTGCTTGTTCAATTGTAGGATCTTCGAGGTGATGGGCTTGTAATTGTAATCGTAAATTCTCTACTATACGATAAGGAGTTAACGGTTCATTTCCAATTCGTTTAAACATATCGAGTAATTCACTAGAATTATGGATTTTTGCTAAAAGTGCTGCGACCCTATTTTCTTTCATTTCATAGGCTTTTAATTCTCGCCCACTTAACCAGCGCTGTGCTGTTACAACATCACCATTTTCAAGCCTTCTCGTCCATAGCAACTTAGGAACAATGCCTTCTGCCGAAAGAACAGCTAAAAATGGGGACGAGTTCCGCTTTAAAAAAACGGTTTGCTCACCTTGTTGAGCAATATATGCTTCTCCTGTCACTCCTCCGGCCGGCAATACCTTCCAGCCATCACCTAATAATTGTTCCACCCGATTCACCCTCATTTTCATTCACTGTCTTTTCCTATATGAGATCGAAGCTGAACGCTACATCGCTATCTTTCCTTCAAGTAAAAACATAAGTATTCTACTAAGAAAAGGCTTGAGCTCACGTTAATTGGTTATTTTAATAAAATGATCATCACTGTAATGGTAAGAAAAGATCACTTAACAATTAATAACCAACCTTTATTTATCAACTGTCTGTCTTCATCAAATCATTCGTTTTATTAATAAAGTGATAAAGCAGAGCTGCAACCGCCAGGCTCTGCTCACAAACATACGACACCTAATATAGTTTATCCTATCAGAGAAGCCTATGAACAGTCAATCTATAGTTACTATTATTTCTTTCCATCCGTTTACTATTCACAAATATCAAACGTTAAACTCATTAACAAAATCGTTTTTCTAATATGATTCATTGACAAAGAACCTAGTAATTTGCTTCAATATGTAAGATCCCTTTTACTTGTATATTGTATTTTCGTATAATGAAATGGATAGTAACAAATGTGGAGGACTTATAATGACAGTAAATAGCATATCGACGCAAGTTCGTTTATTAATTTCTTGTCACGATAAACCAGGTATTGTGGCAGCTGTTTCAGCTTTCTTACAAAAAAATGGAGCCAACATTCTTCAATCCGACCAATATTCAACAGACCCTTCAGGGGGTATGTTTTTTATGCGTGTTGAATTTGACCTATATGGCTCTTATCAATTAGAAGATCTTCGGCAATCATTCATTGAAATTGCGAATGAATTCTCAATGGATTGGCGTATGGAACCTGCTTCTAGAAAGAAAAAAATGGCCATTTTCGTCTCAAAAGAAGACCATTGCCTTCTTGAATTGCTTTGGAAGTGGAAAGCAGGTGAATTAAAAGCAGAGATTCCGTTAGTTATTAGCAATCATAAAGACCTGCAAAAAGAAGTTGAATCATATGGAATACCTTTCTTTTATGTACCTGTTACGAAAGAAAGTAAAGCAGAAGCAGAGCAAGAAGCAGTCAAACTTCTTCATAAGTATGAAATTGACTTCATTGTACTGGCACGTTATATGCAAATTTTATCACCGACCTTTGTTTCAACATTTCCTAAACGAATCATTAATATTCACCACTCTTTTTTACCTGCATTTATTGGAGCTAATCCTTATGCAAAGGCATTTGAACGAGGCGTGAAATTAATCGGTGCTACCGCTCATTACGTAACGGATGATCTAGATGAAGGTCCCATTATTGAACAAGATGTTTTACGTGTGAATCATCGTTACACAACCGATAAGCTCAAAATAGCCGGTCGTCAAGTTGAACGAATCGCACTTTCTAGAGCTGTTACATGGCATTTAAATGATCAAATTATCGTATATGGTAATAAGACGGTCATATTCTAAAATAACCTTTCAATCGTTGCTTAACACCTGAATAGACTTGAGGCTGTGTAGAAGTCCAATGAGGCTGGGACATAACAAACGTGTTTAGCTGTGAATCCGAACATTGTGCGAACGTATCGGGTCACATATACGTGACTCCTACGGGATGAAAAGGAGACAACTGAAAAGCAAAGGTGAGACCCCGCAGTGCCTAGCACGAGGACGAGGAAGCTCACCAACTTCCCGCTGAAAGCGAAGTATATTTCAGGAGCGTTATTTGTATCACTGTGTATATGTTCGGTTTCTCATTTATATAAACACTTTTGTGCCAAACTCTAAGCTTCTTAGATCTTTTATACATTCTTCTCTTT